>CAMTOT010000042.1 GCA_947074165.1 uncultured Bacteroidales bacterium | reverse complement strand
ACCAGGACGTACACTCTTTCCCTACACGACGCTCTTCCGATCTATAGAATTTTTTCCAAATCTGATCTCCATACCTGTTCCTCCTACGATGCCGTAATCAAATTTATATTTAATTCTTTCACTGTGATGTCGAGTTTCCTCATTTTCGACAGCCCCTGTTACATTTGAATCAGTCGTATCACTAAGTAAATATCCAACCTGAGGTCCAGCATTAAAAATCCACCTGAAAGATTTATTTCCGAAAAAAATATGTGTGAGTATCGGCATCTCTACATAATGAAGAGCTTTGCTGTAGTGTAGATCTGGGTAGTCTTCCAGTCTGTCATTCCAACCTTTCGCTGAGTAACGAAGCTCTGCCTGTATTCCAAAATACTTTTCCTGTATATAACGGTAAGAAACGCCAAAAGTGGTGCCTACCCTATAATCTTGTATAACAGTGGGTCTGAATGTCATACGGCTAAGTGTAGCTCCGCCTGAAATACCGAAACTGTGTTCGGTCGGAAATTTTTTCTGTTGGGCACTAGCGCTCGCAGCGCAAAAAATTAATATAAGCGAAATAATATGTCTGATTCTCATATAATATTCTTAAAACAGGAGTCTATTTTACAATTATTTTCTCGATTGTACCGTTTGGTCTGAAATTTACGAAATAAATACATCTATTGATGAATCCGCTCCAGTTATTTATTCTCTTAAAGCATATTGCCGTCTGAATAGAACCGGCCGGTTGCATGTCAATGTGATTCTCAAAATTGCGTCCGTATCGATTAAGAGCTGTTAAGAAATACATTCCTGTATCAAATCCTACCATTCCGTAACGAGGATATAGGAACATCATCTCCTTACCATACCAATACTGAAACTTGTTATTAAACCTTTTTGTCTCTTCCGAAAACGGATTTACATATATTCGAGAGAAAATATAGGTGTTAAGTTCATAGAAATGCTCCATGAAGTTGTTGGCAAACTGCTGCCATTCAGGAAAACCGAATACTGATATATTAAGACCTGGATTATTCTTTTTCAAAATAAGCAGAGAAGGAAGTATTATACCTAAGTCTGCTTGTTTCACGCTTTGAGGTATAAATACGATATCCCCCTTAATATTAAGTATAGAATCAACTTTTGTTATCTCATCGCTTTCATTAAACTCGTAGTCGTAAAATTTAATATTGCGGGCAGTAAGGTCACTTCTGAGGTAGTCAAGAAACTCTTTTTTATCAGCCGGTTTACTTCGCTCTTTTATGAACACGATATTCTGGTCTTTAAACATATTGCTGAATTCCATTGCCGTTTCAGAATTAAGATACGAGCTTGGTGTATTAAGTTGGAATAGGTTTGGATTTGCACTTGCCGACTCAGCTTCAAATGTGAATGGGCTTACCATATTAATATTCTTGGTTTTAGCAAATTCAGAAACTACTGCAACATCTTCATTAGTCGCAGGCCCGATGATAAGATCTGCCGCCTCAACATTCGGCTCTTTTATAATTTGACTAATTGGTTTTGTAGAAGTATCATATACAAATATATCGAAAGAAAGACCATTCGACTTTAAGCTGTCTACAGCCAATAAAAAACCCTGATAAAACTCTATATACCTTGCTTGAAGAGAGTTGTCCTGATTAATGTTATCAAGTTGAAGAGGTAGCATGATTGCTATCTTCATACTTCCTTTCTTATCAATTATGGTAGGTTCAGTCAGAATATTAAACATGTCCTGTATTTTGTCTACTCCTATTGATTTTATAGTATCTGTTTTTAAGGAAGGTATATTAATGAGTTCCCCTGATTTAACTTTTTGTATTTCAGGATTAGCTGCAATTAAATCCTCAACCGGGATATTAAATTTTTTGCTTATACTGTAAAATGTTTCTTTACGTTTTACTTCATAGGTCTGCATCACTGTTTTTTCCTCAACAGTAGTTCTCATAACAGACTCTTTGGTATTTGGCTTTATTCTGATTATTTTGCCTATTGAAAATGTTTTATCATTAAGTCCCGGGTTCTCATCCATAATCTGATTCATAGAGACATTATATTGTTTTGCTACAGAAAACAGAGTCTCTTTAGGTGTTATAGTGTGATAAACATAAGTGTTATCACTACCTGATGTGACTAAAGACGGCTGAGGAATAATTATTGAATGACCTATCGTAAGTGAAGGGGTTAATCCTTGATTATAAGCAAGAATTTCATCCACAGATATGCCATATGTTCGGGCTATTGAACTTAGTGTTTCTCCTGCCTCAACTGTGTGCATAAAAGATGTACCTGTGTTGGGGTTTATTTTAGGTGTGACGCTTTGAGCTTTAACCGGTATTAGTAGCTTCTGTCCATTCTTAAGACCTGCTTTTGTCTCGGGATTATATTTTTCTATTTCGCTCTGAGTGACGTTAAACTTATGTGTCAGAGAGTAAAATCCTTCAGCTGGACCAACTTCATATAAGTAGAAGTTTTTACCGTCCTTGTTGATTGTTTTGTAATTGGTTGTCTGTGCCCAAATAGTTGAACTTAAACAAATCGACAATAGAAAAATGAGAACTCTAAATCTTGCTTTAATTGCCATACAATGGAGTTTTTAATCTTAAAAATTAAGACAAAGATAAATAAATTATACAGATATATGAACTAACATATATTAAAAGGGGCTTACGCACGTTTTATACTATAATAATAAAGCGAAATATCCCATTAATTAGTTTAACGGTAAATGAAAAATAACAGAAATAAATTATCTTTGAGATTTAATTAAATATTGTAATGAATAGGATATTTTTAACTTACACAATACTGCTTTTTAGTGCTGTAAACCTTTTCGCTCAGACCTGGAGCATAGGGTCGTCTGCACAAGTGTATCCATATGAGGGAGCTGCCGGTTCAGGGCTTGATAAAATTTATGTAGTAAAAAATAAAGCAGGATTAACTCTTAGTTATGAATCTTTCAACAATGATCCTATTTCTGTTTACAGTTTTACTTATGATGCATCATCAGAACCCGTTGAAGTTACACAAAATGGCAATAGAGTTTTTATAAATAATCCACAGGTCAATACAGGTTATTTTATTGAACAAAACGGAGCTTCATCCTCCCCTGTCTGGATTATGTCACATACCCCTATAGTCATAAATTCTGTGAATGCAGATGAATCTTTATCCGATTGTGATCTTACACGGCTTATAATAGATTTTACTGCCTCAGACTTGGCGTACTATTCAAGATCAGGCAATCGATACACTATACAACGTTATCTTGATGTTTCTTATAATACGATGGAGTGGAAGGATAAACAATCAGGCTTTGTAGTATGCGCTGTTAATTTGCCAGAGAGAGCCTATCGAGAAATAAATATTAGTTCCCCATACTGTGATACGGAATTTATAGTCAAAGGTGATCAGTTTCAGAAATTTTGGAACGAGGAGAGCAAAGTGGTTTCTGAGCTATATCATGCAAAGGCTGTTACAGGAAAAGCTGTCGCAACTCAGATTGTAAGAGATTCTGGTAATGAGCTTGAATCGCAAGGAGGGGAGTTAAGCGGATCAGCTCCGATAGATGTGAGTTTTAGTGGATATTCAAACTACCCGCTTACTACATATCAAGCCTGGCAAATATCAAAAGATATCTCGTTTGAATCTATAGAAGCGTCTTATGGAGAAACGGATCTTGAATATTCTTTTACTGATGAAGGTATTACTTATGTGAGATTTATAATAAGTAACGCAGATTCGTCCTGCGAGAACGTAGTTGAGATGTTTACGATAAGTGCATCTGAATCAAGTCTTGAAGTCCCGAATGTGTTTACTCCTGGTGCTTCTTCTGGAAACAATTTAGAGTTCAAAGTTGTTTATCGTTCTATAGTGAAGTTCGAAGCATGGATATTCAATCGTTGGGGGAATGAACTATTTCACTGGACAGATCCCGCAAAAGGATGGGATGGAAAATATAAAGGTAAAATAGTTCCTACCGGAGCTTATTATTACGTCATCAAGGCGGAAGGAGTAGGTGGGAAAAGGTATAATCTCAAAGGGGATATAAATGTTCTGAGCACCAATAAGTAATATTTAATTCCAAATCTTTATTCAGATGAACAAATTTGCTAAAATATTTACCGGTACAGCTTTTAGTGTGGTTGTAGCCGGTACTGTAATTTTTATCAGTTGTGCTGCTTCGCAAACTGATATTCAGACTAAACCGGTTGTTACTTCTTTTACTACTATCCCAGATGTGCCTAAATCTGCAACTTTTGCCGGAGAAGAGATTGCTCTTGAACGATATGATATGAAGGAGAAGTATGACAGAGAGCTTACCGGATTTACTTATACACACAATCTGACTACTCAGGTTATAAAAAGAGCTAACCGTATATTTCCAATTATAGAACCCATTTTAAAAGAAGAGGGAGTGCCTGATGATTTAAAATATCTGGCAGCCATAGAGAGTTCTCTTAATGTACGGGCTTTATCTCCGGCTCGTGCCGCAGGTCTATGGCAGATAATGGAACAGACGGGTCGTGAGTTTGGGCTAGAGGTCAATAGTGGAGTAGATGAGCGCTATCATATTGAGAAATCAACCCGTGTTGCTGCCAAGTATTTAAAAAAAGCATATGATAAATATGGCTCGTGGATGGCTGCCGCAGCTTCATATAACGCAGGTATGGGGCGAATTAGTTCTGAAATGGATAAACAAAATGCTGATGATGTTTTTGATTTACTCCTTGTAGAGGAAACTACTCGTTATCCGTTTCGTATGATGGCAATGAAAGAGATAATGGAGAATCCTTATAAATACGGTTTTGTAATAAAACCTGATCAGCTTTATAAACCTATCGGATATACTACAGATACTGTACGTACTACAATAGAAGATCTGACAGAGTATGCCAATTCAAAAGGGCTTACTTACGCTCAGGTGAAAGAGGCAAACGCATGGTTGCGTGACAGAAAACTGCCTAATAAATCGGAAAGAGAATATGTTATCAATCTCCCAAAACAGGAGGATCTTTATTATGTCGATGGTGCAAAGCCATACGTGCATAATAATGCCTGGGTGGTGGAGTAAAAAATTACACAACACAGAAAATGTCGAACGAACAGGATAAGATTGTTGTACTCGGTGCAAGAGTCCACAATCTGAAAAATATAGACGTAGAGATACCACGCAATAGTTTTACTATAATTACCGGTCTGAGTGGCAGCGGTAAATCATCACTTGCTTTTGATACAATTTTCGCTGAAGGACAAAGACGATATATTGAGACTTTCTCTTCGTATGCGAGAAACTTTCTTGGCAATATGGAGCGTCCCGATGTAGATAAGATAACGGGACTAAGTCCTGTTATTTCCATAGAGCAGAAAACCACCAATAAAAATCCACGCTCAACAGTAGGTACTACTACAGAGATATATGACTTTCTGCGTCTGCTTTATGCAAGAGCTGGCGAAGCATATTCCTATGTGTCGGGTGAGAAGATGGTGAAGTTTACTGAAGAGCAAATTCTAAATCTTATACTTGACAGATATGAGATGAAGAGAACTTATATCCTTGCTCCTCTTGTACGTGCCAGAAAAGGTCATTATAAAGAACTCTTTGAGCAGTTACGCAAAAAAGGTTATCTAAATGTGCGTGTAGATGGTGAGATAAGAGAGATACTTCACGGCATGAAGCTAGATCGGTATAAAAATCATAATATAGAACTTGTAGTTGATAAGCTTGTGGTTTCGGCTAAAGATGAGCAGAGACTAAAAGAGAGTGTCAGGCTTGCCATGAAGCAAGGCGAAGGACTTATTATGATACTTGATGCCGAAACAAAAGAAGTGCGTCACTACTCTCGTCAGCTTATGGATCCGGTTAGTGGCATATCATACAGTGAACCGGCTCCCCACAATTTCTCATTCAACTCACCTCAGGGTGCATGTCAGGAATGTAAAGGTCTTGGTTTTGTGAATATGATTGATATAGAAAAGATTATTCCTGATAATAATTTATCTATTCACCAGGGAGGGATTATTCCTCTTGGGAAATTTAAGAACAGCATGATTTTCTGGCAGATTGAGGCTATACTTGAGAAATATGGAGTAGATCTCAAGACTCCGCTTAAGAATGTACCTGAAGAGGCTCTAAATGATATAATGAGTGGCACAGATGAAAGGCTTAACGTCAAGAACGGCACCTTGGGGACTACCTCCTTTTGCCTGTCTTTTGACGGACTCATAAAATATATTGAGATGCAGGCGCAGAGCGAGGCTTCTGCTACAGCGCAGAAATGGGCAGGCCAGTTCTCAAAAACGGTAACATGTCCAACATGCGATGGCCAAAGGCTGAATCGTGAATCTCTTCATTTTAAAATTGACGGATATAATATTGCACAGGTGAGCAGTATGGATATTAAGCATCTATCAGTGTGGCTTGATAATGTTGAGGATAAGATGAATGCCAAACAGCGTATTATTGCTACGGAGATTCTTAAAGAAATTCGCTCAAGAGTAAGATTTCTTGTTGACGTTGGTCTTGAATACCTGTCTATGAACCGTTCCTCAGCTACACTATCCGGAGGAGAGAGTCAAAGAATAAGACTTGCTACACAAATTGGTTCGCAGCTTGTGAATGTGCTTTATATACTTGATGAACCGAGTATAGGCTTGCACCAGCGTGATAATGTGCGTCTTATCAACTCTTTGAAACAACTTCGTGATACCGGAAATTCAATAATTGTAGTTGAGCATGATAAAGATATGATGCTTGATGCCGATTATGTAATAGATATTGGACCTTTTGCGGGACGCCTTGGGGGTGAAGTTGTCTTTTCCGGTACTCCGGAACAGATGCTTAAAAGTGATACTATAACGGCGGCTTATCTAAATGGAAATATGAAAATAGAGGTCCCTCAGGTAAGACGCGAGGGTAACGGACTGATGATTTCTCTTTTAGGCGCTAATGGAAACAACCTGAAAAATGTTGACGCATATTTTCCTTTGGGAAAGTTAATATGTGTTACAGGTGTTTCAGGTTCAGGTAAATCAAGTCTGATTAACGGTACTTTGCAGCCAATTATTAGTCAGATGTTTTACCGGTCACTTAAAGATCCGCTTCCTTATGATTCAATAACTGGCACTGAGCATATAGACAAAATTGTAAATGTAGACCAGGCTCCTTTGGGGCGTACTCCGAGATCTAATCCTGCTACATATACAGGTGTGTTCTCTGATATAAGGAATTTATTTGTTAACCTGCCTGAAGCAAAAATACGCGGATATAAACCGGGCCGTTTTTCTTTTAATGTATCTGGTGGCAGATGCGAGACATGCGGAGGGAATGGTTATAAAACAATTGAGATGAACTTCCTGCCCGATGTACTCGTACCATGTGAAGGTTGTCATGGCAAACGATATAACCGTGAAACTCTTGAAGTAAGATTTAAAGGAAAGTCCATTGCAGATGTTCTTGATATGACTATCAACCAGGCAGTACAGTTTTTTGAAAACGTACCTCAGATACTCAATAAGATAAAAGTGCTTCAGGATGTGGGGTTAGGGTATATAAAACTTGGTCAGCCGTCTACAACACTTTCCGGAGGCGAGAGTCAGCGTGTTAAGCTTGCTACCGAATTATCTAAAAAAGATACAGGAAAGACTTTTTATATACTTGACGAACCAACTACAGGTCTTCACTTTGAAGATATCCGCGTATTGCTTGGAGTTCTCAACAGACTTGTAGATAAGGGCAATACAGTGCTCGTTATTGAGCATAATATAGATGTAATCAAATGCGCTGACCATATTATTGATATGGGACCCGAAGGAGGACAGGGAGGTGGTGTATTGCTTGGTGCCGGTACACCAGAGTATGTATGTGAGAATTTTGACACACATACTACTAAGTTTCTTAAAGCTGAACTATAATTTAAATAAAATGTTATAAAGGTATGAAGGTGCTTTTATAACATTTTTTTTTGCGCCTCATAGTTTAAAATATTTTTAATAACAATGACGCTTTCTTTAATAGTGTAATATATGAAACAGTTTTGGTTGTGGGATTCACCATCTAAAGATGAGCAGAGAAATCTGGTTATCCTTTTTCTCCGAATCTTTGCCGGAGGATTCTTATTAAGACATGGCTTAGTTAAGATTGCCAATTTTCAGGAACTTGTAGGTACCTTTCCTGACCCTTTGTGGATTGGTTCAGAAGCCTCCCTCTATCTGAGTATATTTGCAGAGGCAATATGTGCTGTAATGGTAATCTGGGGTGTGCTCACAAGGATAGCATCAGCTATTATAGTTATTAATATGTCTGTAGCGGGATTTATAGCGCTCCACGGCATGCCGTTTCAGGCAAAAGAGCTCGCTTTAGTTTATTTCTTTATATTCATAGCTATTGCCGTACTTGGTGGCGGCAAATACTCTATTGACTGGGTAATATTCACGAAAAAATATGATCCAGATGTAGCTCACAGATGTAATATATCTCCATTTCAGAGAGCATTAAGACTGGTTGTCGGATTTATATTCCTTTACGCAGTGTTGAGCAATTTTACCAACAACTGGATTTCTTTTATACTATTTGTAGCAGCAGCATTGTTGTTTATAACAGGATTCTGGGGGTATTGCCCATTATCTATGGCTTCTGACAATAAATATAGTAAAGGAGACAAAGGGAAAAAGGAGTGTCAGGCAGACAGACAAAATAAAGAGATTAAAGAGGAATAAATTTAAGCTGCTATCCTAAATATAAAAATCAAAAGCTTACTGCAATAATTGAATAGAAATCCAAATAATGTAGTAAGCTTTTGATTTTTTTATGTATTTATATTTCTAACAGAAATTAATCCAGATCAACAACAGTTATGCCAGCACCACCAAATTGCACATGCTCATCTCTGTAAGATCTTACTCCGTTTACTGTAGAAAGATAATTGCGTATAATCTGTCTGAGCGCACCTGTGCCAGTGCCGTGAAGTATTCTAACCCTTGCCATACCGACAAGTATAGCATCGTCAATGAAATAAGTTACAGCCTGGAGTGCTTCTTCCGCTCTCATTCCGCGAAGATCAATATCCTGTTTGAAATTAAGTTTGCGTTCGCGAATTTCATCCTGTGTAGTGGAGCTTATATAAGTTGACTTAGGAGCTTCTCGTTTAATCTGATTCTTACTCATCTTCTCCACCTTGTCGGCCTTAACAGTTGTTTTTATCATACCGAAAGCTACTATAAGGTTATTGCCGGATATCTCCATTACCTCGCCAATGCTTGTCTGCCCTTTAATACGTACAGCATCGCTAACTTCTATTACCTCTTTTACGAATTGTTTTTTCTCTTTCTTTTCGGGGCTCTTCTGTTTCTTATTGTCCTGTCTGTCTTTTATCTTCTGGATCTTACGCGCTATTTTATCATCAAGTGGCTTATCCTCATTAAAAGAGTCTTTAAATTCTGATAGTTTCTGGCGTATCTCTTTTGTTCGCTCTTTTTCAGCCTGTGCTTCTTTAATCTCTTTTATCGTATTTTCAATACGAGAGTTAGCCTCAGTCAGAAGTTTTTCGGCATCAGCCTTAGCTTGTTTTATTAACTCCTTTCTCTGAGCGTCAAGTTCGAGTATTTGCGATTCATATCTCTTCGAGTTATCCTCAAGTCTTTTTTCCTGAACGCGTATATTCTGTCGTTTGCTTTCCCAATAACGCTTGTCTCTAACAATATCCTGCAAATACTTGTCCATATCGATATAATCCGAACCAACTATATCACCCGCCTCTTTAATAATCTCGTCAGGAAGGCCAATCTTTCTAGCTATCTCAATAGCAAACGAACTGCCAGGATTACCTACAGACAGTTTAAACAAAGGTTGCATATTATGTCTGTCATAAAGCATAGCTCCGTTTATAATACCAGGAGTATCTTCTGCAAAATGCTTAAGATTTTGATAGTGGGTGGTTATTACGCCATGAGTGCCCACGTCATTAAATTTTCGAAGAAGAGCCTGAGCTATAGCCCCTCCGATCTGAGGTTCCGTACCACCACCAAATTCGTCTATAAGAATAAGCGAGCGGTTGGTTATATTTCTTACGAAATATTTCATATTGGTAAGATGCGAACTATAAGTTGAAAGATCGTTTTCAATAGACTGCTCATCCCCGATGTCAATAAAAATAGAATCATATATGCCACATTTAGATGTAGCGTACATCGTTACCAAAAGACCGCACTGTAGCATATACTGAAGAAGTCCCATCGTTTTAAGACACACCGATTTACCACCAGCATTCGGACCGGAGATAAGGACTATACGTTTTTCGTTGTCAAGTTCGATATCCAGTGGTACTACCGTTTTATTTTGTTTTTTAAGCGAAAGATAAAGCAATGGATGTATAGCCCCAGTCCAGTAAGACTGTTGATTCTTAACTAATACAGGCATCTCTCCGTTTATAAGAATAGCCAAATGGGCTTTAGCGCGGATAAAATCTATATCAGCAAGAAACTCATAAGAATATATAATGTCGTCCGCAATAGGACGCACCTCGTTTGTAAACTCTGTCAATATGCGAATCACCTCGCGTCGCTCCTGATTTTCAAGTTCCCGAATGCGGTTATTGGCCTCTACAACTTCAGCCGGCTCAATAAACACAGTTTTTCCAGAAGCAGATTCATCATGAACTATACCTTTTATTTTTCTTTTAAAAGTTGGTGCTACAGGTATAACAAGACGACCATCTCTCATAGTCGGAGCTACATCTTTATCCACATAACCCTCAGACTGAGCTGAGCGTAATATGCCGTTAAGGCTGCGAGATATACTGCTCATAGTTGAACTCAACTCACGGCGTATATTAAGGAGTTCAGGCGAAGCGTTGTCTTTTACGCGTCCGAACTTATCAAGAATAGAATCTATGCGTGATATTAGCTGCGGGAACGTAGCTATATCCTTGGTAAGAGCTTTCAGGTATGGATATTTGATATCCTCATCATCTGCAGGGTTTAGAAACGATATTATCCCCTTTATTGTATCAAGCGAACGGCGGAGGTCAAACATCTCGCTTTCATCAAGATAAGTGCCGTCGATTTTAATTCTTTTTACAGATTGACGTACATCAAAAAAATAATTATCAGGGAATTCATCTTCTTCACTTATTATTTTTGTGAATTCAAGTGTCTCGTTAAGTTGCTTGTTTATAATATAATGCTTGTTTGAAAACGAGATAGAGTCGACACGTTCCAGCCCGAGCGGACTAAGACATCTCTCTTTTATAAGTTGTTTTATCTTGTCAAATCCTATCTTCTGCTCAAAATTCTGAGGGTATATCATTTAAATAAATCGTTTTGTTTTTGTCGGAAATAATGAGTTACAAAAATAAGATTTTCTTTTTGCTTGCTACTATTAAGTTATAGATTATTTGAAGAAGCAATATAAGGTCACATATGGACAGAAAAAAAGGGTTGTCTCGCGACACCCCAATCTTTATTAACCTTAAATCTAATACCATGAAAAACACACTACAAATATATTCGATAGTTACAATATTCGCAACCTTTGTAGAAAAAAAATGCTTATGGTTATTGTTTATTAACATGTGTTTCAAATGTATTACATATAAATGGAAATTTGTAAAAAGAAGTGTTGTTGTTTTGATGCGAATCTTACTTATCTGAACTAATAAACCCCATACATATTCTATTACCGTTTTATTGTATTTATTAAAATTACCTTTGGATGCGCCCGTCTGTAGATTTGTTTATTAAAATATCACTTCTTTTTTGTTAATATTTAAAACTGTATACTTATTTATTGCTTGTTTGACCGTGAATGACTAAATTTGCGCCACAAAACTCTATATGAGCAGATTTATGCAAGAAAAAATTATTATCCTTGATTTTGGTTCGCAGTACACTCAGTTAATTGCACGTCGTGTGCGTGAGTTAAATACTTATTGTGAAATCATTCCTTACAACAAATTTCCCGAAAACACCGACGATGTAAAAGGTGTAATCCTTTCGGGTAGTCCGTTTTCTGTCAATGATGCCAATGCATTGCAGATTGATCTGACAAATATCCGTGGTAACTTCCCTGTGCTTGGCGTATGTTATGGCGCTCAGTATCTTGCTCACTCGTCGGGTGGTAAGGTGGAGGCTTGCGCTTCACGTGAATATGGCCGTGCACACCTTGACTGGGTGGCCGAAGGCGATAAACTGTTTGAAGGAGTGCATCTGAACTCTGTAGTGTGGATGTCGCATGGAGACTCTATCACTAAAGTTCCTGAGAACTTCAATCTTGTTGCAAGTACTAAAGAGGTACGTTTTGCTGCTTTTAAAGTAGAGAATGAACAAACCTGGGGCGTACAGTTCCATCCGGAGGTTTATCATAGCGAGGACGGAACAATCCTGCTTAACAACTTTGTAGAGCATATCTGCGGATGTGCCAAAGACTGGACTCCTGCTTCTTACATCTCAAGTACAGTTGAATCTCTTCAGCATCAACTTGGTGATGATAAAGTAATTCTTGCTCTTTCGGGTGGTGTAGACTCTACTGTTGCTGCCGTTTTGTTAAATCGCGCTATAGGCAAAAATCTTACTTGTGTATTTGTAGATAACGGATTGCTTCGTAAAAACGAATTTGAATCAGTTCTTGAAAATTACGGAGTACTTGGTCTAAACGTAATCGGAGTTGACGCTAAAGAACACTTTTACACAGCTCTTGCCGGGGTAACCGATCCTGAACAGAAGCGTAAAATTATTGGCAAAGGCTTTATCGATATATTCGATCAGGAAGCTAAGAAACTTAAAGATATCAAATGGCTTGCTCAGGGTACAATCTATCCAGACGTAATCGAATCGCTTAACATCACCGGTATGGTAATCAAGTCTCATCATAATGTGGGAGGTCTTCCGGCTAAGATGAATCTTAAAGTTGTTGAGCCGCTTCGCCTTCTGTTTAAAGATGAGGTGCGTCGTGTAGGTCGCGAACTTGGTATTCCTGCTTCACTAATCGGTCGTCATCCTTTCCCGGGACCGGGTCTTGGTGTACGCATCCTTGGTGACGTTACGGCAGATAAAGTACGTATCCTTCAAGAGGCAGACCATATTTTCATCCAGGGTCTTATTGATAATGGTCTTTATGATAATGTATGGCAAGCAGGAGCAATCCTTCTTCCTGTACAGTCTGTAGGTGTTATGGGCGATGAGCGTACTTATGAAAATGCAGTTGCTCTTCGTGCGGTAGTTTCTACTGATGGTATGACTGCTGACTGGTCTCATCTTCCTTACGAATTCCTTGCTAAGGTTTCAAATGAGATTATTAATAAAGTGCGTGGTATTAACCGTGTAGTTTATGATATTTCTTCTAAGCCTCCTGCTACAATTGAGTGGGAATAAAGCTAATATGATATATCAAGCAATATATTTGTGTCACCTGAAAGAAATTTCTCTTTCAGGTGACATTTTTTTTATGTCATAGCATATAAATTCTGTTACCAGATCGGAAGAGCACACGTCTGAACTCCAGTCACCGCTCATTATCTCG
>CAMTOT010000041.1 GCA_947074165.1 uncultured Bacteroidales bacterium | reverse complement strand
AACTTGAAGATTATCCTTTCGCTCTTGAGGTTGACGAGGAAACATTCAAAATGAACGAGGATATGTTTACATTCCTTACTGAAGAAGCGGATAAACGAGGGATATTCGTTATTCAGATGTTCTACAATATACTTGTAAGTAAACCGTTTGCCGATCATTACGGTATTAAGACTCAGGATCGTAATCGCCCGATTACACCTCTTATAAGTGATTATACACGTAAATCCGTAGCAGCATTTATCGAAAAATATCCAAACGTTGGACTGCTTGTATGTCTTGGTGAAGCGATGGATACTTACGAGGATGATGTGATATTCTTTACCGAAACAATTATACCCGGAGTCAAAGACGGACTTAAAGCACTTGGACGCACAGACGAGCCGCCTTTGCTGCTACGTGCTCACGATACGGATTGTAAAATGGTTATGGACGCAGCTCTTCCATTGTATAAAAATCTTTATACAATGCATAAATATAACGGAGAGTCACTAACGACATACGAACCACGCGGCCCATGGGCTAAAATACATACAGATCTTAGTTCACTTGGTAGTATACATATTAGTAATGTACATATTCTCGCTAATCTTGAACCATGGAGATGGGGATCGCCCGATTTTGTGCAGAAAGCGGTGAGAGCTATGCATAATGTACACGGGGCAAACGCTCTGCATCTTTATCCGCAGGCTTCATATTGGGACTGGCCTTATACAGCCGACAAATTGCCAAACGGAGAGAGACAAAAACAGCTTGACAGAGACTGGATGTGGTATAAAACATGGGGACGTTACGCATGGAAATGTGAGAGAAACCGTGACGATGAGATGAATTACTGGGATGCCAGACTATCTGACTATTACGGAGTAGACGTAAAAAACGCGGCAGACATCAGGACTGCTTATGAAGAGAGCGGTGAGATAGCACCAAAACTACTTCGCCGATTTGGTATTACCGAAGGAAACCGTCAGACTCTATTGCTTGGTATGTTTGCAAGCCAGCTTGTGAACCCTTATAAATACACTATATGGCCGGGATTCTATGAAAGTTGCGGGCCTGAAGGAGAAAAGCTTATTGAATATGTAGAGAAAGAGTGGAAGAATATCAAACACGTTGGAGAATTGCCACTTGATATAATTGCACAGGCTGTTTCTCACGGTGATAAAGCTAAAACTGCTATTGATAACGCAGCTCCGTTTGTTAGAAATAATAAAGATGAATTTGCGCGTCTGCAGAATGATATGCATTGCTATAGAGAGTTTGCTTACGCTTTTAATTATAAGGTAAAAGCAGCTGAAAAAGTGCTGAATTATCAGTGGGGCAAGAAAATTGAAGAACTTGACGCGGCGGTACCTTTGCTTGAGAAGGGTCTTGAACACTACGCCAAACTGGTGGAGCTGACAGATAACTCATATTATTACGCAAACAGTATGCAGACATCTATGCGCCGTATTCCGATAGGAGGTGACGGCGGTGCCAATAAAACATGGAAAGAGATGCTTGTACATTACGAACAGGAGATTGAAAATCTTAAGAACAATATCACGATGCTTAAAGATAAAGAGACAGGAAAGATTCTTGATGAGAAGGCTTCAATTAAATCTCTTACTCCGGCTTCGGTTAAGATAATCAACGGACTTAAACCGTTTACTCTTTCAGAAAAAGCACCGTTATTCTCAAATCTTCCTGCATGTAAGATCAATGCTATAGCTCCTGAACTTAAAGGACTTCAGGCATATAGTTTTGACGGAGACGCTCAGCGTAACGAAGGAACTTCTGTAGAGTTTGAGACGGAAAATCCGGTTAGTCTGCTTATCGGGTATTATCGTGATGATCATCGTAAATACGCACGTGCTCCGAGACTTGAGACTGACGCTACTGCAAATGACTACGGACAGGCAGAACCTGTGCTTGTAAATGCCATAAGACTTGATAATCTGCCTTTGGTGAATGTACATGCATATAAATTCCCGGCAGGAAAGCATAAACTACTATTACCTAAGGGATATCTTTCTGTATTAGGTTTTACAAATGATGAGATTGCTGTACGCAATGCCGCTCTTGCAGGTACTGAAGAGACAGTAGATTGGTTATTCTATTAAAAAGTATATAATGAAAGTTTTATTATCTATTATATCCATGAGTTTCGCGTTGGGCCTTTCGGCTCAGCGCGAAGTTTCAAAAGAGGTTATGACTTCCGTTTATGAGGAGGTTAAGACTCCATATAAATATGGTCTCGCTGTTGCTCCTGCCGATAATTATCATAAGATAGATTGTCCTACGGTTTTCCGTGAAGGAGACAAATGGTATATGACTTATGTCGTTTATAACGGCAAAGGTGGTACGGACGGACGCGGATATGAGACTCATATAGCGGAGAGCGATGACCTTCTTGAGTGGACTTCTAAGGGAAATATCCTGTCTTACCGTGACGGATATTGGGATTGTAATCAGCGAGGTGGTTTTCCCGCGCTGCCTGATATGGAGTGGGGAGGGAGTTATACGCTTCAGAAATATAAAAGTAAATACTGGATGACCTACATAGGAGGTGAAGGTACAGGGTATGAAGCAGTGAAAGCTCCGTTGTTTGTTGGTCTGGCATGGACAGGTAATAAAGCCGGAGAAGCTCAGGAATGGGAGTCTCTTGATAAACCTATATTGAGTATTCATGATAAAGACGCTCAGTGGTGGGAACTTATGACTCAATATAAAAGCACGGTTTATTGGGATAAGTCAAAAACACTCGGCTCTCCTTTCGTTATGTTTTATAATGCAGGGGGGCGTCATCCGGAAACAGGATTAAAAGGGGAAAGAGTTGGTATAGCTCTTTCAAAGGATATGAAAAAGTGGAAACGCTATGATGGCAATCCCGTTTACGCTCACGAGGCAGAGGGTATTATAACCGGCGACGCACATATTCAAAAAATTGATGACTTGTATGTTATGTTCTATTTCGGGGCGTTTGAACCGTCACGAACATATAAAGCGTATAATACATTCGCGGCAAGTTATGATCTTGTGAACTGGACAGATTGGAAAGGTCAGGATCTTATCATACCGTCGAAACCATATGATGAACTGTTTGCGCATAAAAGTTATGTGGTGAAACATGATGGGGTGGTTTATCATTTCTACTGTGCTGTTAATAATGCCGAACAACGAGGTATAGCAGTGGCTACGAGTAAACCTATGGGACAGTCAAAACTTAACTTCCCTAAACCGGAAACTAAAAACAGACGCGAAATAACCGAGCTTGACAATAACTGGAAAACATGGCTTACCGGTGTGGAAAATACTGATACGCTAAATGTGAATATCCCTCACAACTGGGATGATTATTATGGGTATCGTCAGCTTACACACGGTAATCTGCATGGTAACGCAGTCTATAACAAAGAATTTAACACAACAATAAAAGATGGAAAAAGATACTTTCTTCGTTTTGACGGTGTAGGAACTTACGCTGTGATAAATCTTAACGGAAAAGATCTTGGCCGTCATCCGGTGGGGCGTACCACGCTCACTCTTGATGTAACTGAATCGCTTATAAACGGTAAGAATACGCTTTCCGTTGTAGCCGAACATCCTGAGATGATAGCGGATATGCCATGGGTATGTGGCGGATGTTCATCTGAATGGGGGTTCAGCGAGGGTTCACAGCCTCTTGGTATCTTCCGCCCTGTTGTGCTTGAGGCTACAAATGAAGTTAGAATCGAACCGTTCGGAGTTCATATATGGAATGATGATAACGCGCAAAACGTATATATAGATACTGAAATAAAAAACTACAGCTCAAAGACAAAGTCATTCGAGCTTGTAAATAAATTCAGTAATAGCGACGGCAAACAAGTATTCCGACTAACAGAGAAAGTTACTCTTAAAGCGGGAGAAACAGCTATTATACGTCAGCAATCAAAGGTTGATAATCCGATAAGATGGAGTACTGATAATCCGTATTTGTACAAATTATCATCTATGATTAAGTCGGAAGGTAAGACAGTAGATGAAATAGCGACTCCATTTGGTATACGTACAATCAGCTGGCCTGTAAAACGAAATGACGGTGATCAGCGCTTCTTCCTTAATGATAAACCTGTATTTATTAACGGTGTATGTGAGTATGAACATCAGTTCGGACAGAGTCACGCATTCAGTAAAGAGCAGGTAAAGGCGAGAGTAAAGCAGATGCTTGCTGCCGGGTTTAACGCGTTTCGCGATGCTCATCAGCCTCACCATCTTGACTATCAGGAATATTGGGATAAAGAGGGCATTCTTTTCTGGACCCAACTTTCCGCTCACGTATGGTATGACACACCTGAGTTTAGAGAAAACTTTAAAACTATGCTTCGCCGCTGGGTGAAAGAGAGAAGAAACTCTCCGAGCGTAATTATCTGGGGCTTACAGAATGAGAGTACGTTGCCACGCGAGTTTGCCAAAGAGTGTAGTGATATAATCCGCGAGATGGACCCGACTGCAAATACAATGCGTATTGTAACAACTTGTAATGGCGGTGACGGTACTGACTGGAATGTAATACAGAACTGGAGCGGTACTTATGGCGGCAATCTATATAATTATGATAAAGAGCTTTCTCGTCCTGATCAGCTCCTTAACGGAGAGTATGGCGCATGGAGATCTCTGGGTCTTCATACCGAACCTGGTGATTTTCAACAGAACGGCGTGTGGAGTGAAGGGCGCATGTGTCAGCTAATGGAAGCTAAGATTCGTCTTGCCGAATCGGCAAAAGATAGTGTCTGCGGACAGTTTCAGTGGATATACAGCAGCCATGATAACCCGGGACGACGTCAGCCGGATGAAGCTCACAGAAAGATAGATAAGGTCGGGCCGTTTAATTATAAAGGACTTGTTTCTCCATGGGAAGAACCTCTTGACGTGTACTATATGTATAAAGCAAATTATATACCGGCATCAAAAGAACCGATGGTATATCTTGTGTCTCATACATGGCCCGACAGATTTATTAAAGGAGAGCGAAGAGCTCACATTGAGGCATATAGTAACTGCGATTCTGTAATACTTTATAATGATGCTACAGACAACATGAGTCTTGGTGTAAAAAGAAATAAAGGTATAGGTACTCATTTCAACTGGGAAAAACGAATTATCAAATATAATGTGCTTCGCGCGGTGGGTTATTACGGAGGTAAACCTGTAGCGGAAGATGTGATTGTACTTAACGGACTGGAGAAAGCTCCCGGTTTTGATGCTCTGTATTCAGGTTCGTCAATCGTGCCGTCCGCGGCAGATAATTATGCTGCTACAGCGCAAAGAAGCGCGGAACTCGCGCTTAAACATGACCTGAAAGGGGATGATAAATACGATTATCTGTATCGTGTGAATTGTGGTGGTGATAACTATACCGACAGTTTCGGACAGACATGGACTCAGGATACGAATGAATATTCACGCTCTTGGGCCGAACAGTTTATAGCAAACGGTGATACTCTTCTTAGTCCTTATCAGGCAAGCCAGAGAGTAACATTCGATCCGATACGTGGCACACGTGACTGGACACTCTTCCAGAGCTTTAGATTTGGTCGTCATAAACTGTATTATGAGTTCCCTGTTGCAGATGGAGATTACAGAATCGAACTGTATTTCACAGAACCGTGGCACGGTACCGGAGCAAGCGCACAGACAGACTGCGAATCACTGCGTTTATTTGACATTGCTGTAAATAGTACTACAGTTATATCTAATCTTGATATATGGGCCGAAACAGGTCATGACGGAGCTTGCAAGAAAGTTGTTTATGCAAAAGCGGAAAACGGAATGATTAAAATTCATTTTCCGGAGGTAAAAGCAGGACAAGCTTTAATATCCGGTATAGCGGTGGCTGCCGTAAAGGGTTCGCCTGCGGCCGTTAAGGTATCGTTGTCAGATGACAAAAGAAGCTGCAAGATACTATCGTCTCAAAACGGTTTCTCATGGGTAGCGCAGGAAGCCTTAGTTATGGAGAAAACACCTAAAGAGATGTTACCGGAAGATAAGAACGCCCGCTTGCAGGTATCTTATCAGGCGGAAGAGGCTCAGATTAAAGGTCGTTTCATTAAAAAAGAGGTACGTAAGCAGAATGGTGTGTTCTTCTCTGTAGGGAATAAAAATAGTATCACTTGGGATATCTCTACCGGTCTGGCTCAGATTTATGCTTTGAGATTCAAATATATGAATACATCAGGTAAGCCAATTAAAGCACGCATGCAGCTTATCGATTCAAAGGGTGGAATACTAAAAGACGATGAACTGACCTTTGCCGAAGCGCCTGAGAAATGGCGTATGGTAAGTACCACAACGGGCGGGTTTATTAACGCGGGATACTATAAAATCGTTATCTCCGGAGAAAACATCAATGGTCTGGCTTTTGACGCCCTTGATGTACAGTAATAAATATCTATAGAATATTTTAACTATGAGAATATCTTCAACTCTGATTGTCGGTGTGTGCCTTTCGGCACACATGACATCGGTAAAGGCAAATGACTGGGAAAATCAATATATACTTCATATCAACAGAGAACCTGCTCGTGCGGCATTTATTCCTTTTAATGAATCTAAGGGCGACCGCTCGTTTTCGCTTGAAGGTAAGTGGAAGTTCAAATGGACTCCGACCCCTGAAGGTACTCATAGCGAATTCTATAAAGTTGATTTTAATGATAATTCGTGGGAGGATATTTCTGTGCCGTCGGTCTGGGAAACAGAAGGATACGGAACACCAATATATGTATCCGCAGGTTATCCCTTTAAGATTGATCCTCCACGTGTAACCTCTGTTCCGCGTCAGGATTATACTACCTATACTGAACGAAATCCGGTAGGGCTGTATCGCCGTGATTTTATATTGCCGGATAAAATGAGTGAGTCGGGTCAAAACTTTATTCGTTTTGAGGGAGTTATGAGCGCGTTCTATCTTTGGATAAACGGTGTAAAAGTAGGATATAGTCAGGGCAGTACGGAAGCTTCTGAATTTAATATTACCTCATACCTTAATCCAGGCAAAAACTCCATCGCAGTACAGGTTTATAAATATTGTGACGGTTCATACCTTGAAGATCAGGATTTTTGGAGACTCGCAGGCATACACCGCGGCATAAGTATATTTAATACACCTGATATCCGCCTTAGAGATTATGCAGTGAGAACTATTGCCGTAAATGAGGAATGTACGGATTTTAATCTTCAGATTGATCCTCAGTTTTCAGTTTATAACGGACAGACAGGTAAGGGATATACACTTTTTGCAACACTTAAATCCTCTCAAGGGGAAGAAATTTGCGCTATAAGCGGAGACGTAGAGGATATTTTAGATCTGGAGAATAAAGCGTCACGCATGAATGAATGGTTCTCACAGAGAAATCCACGTAAACTCGGACGTATGCAGGCTACAGTAAAATCGCCGCGCCGCTGGACGGCGGAGACACCGGAACTGTATACTCTTACTCTTGAATTGAAAAATAATGAAAATATCGTTCTCGAACAGGTTACACAAAAGGTTGGTTTCCGTCATATAGATATAAGAGAGGGGCAGATGTTTATAAATAACAGTCCTATACGTTTCAGAGGCGTAAACAGACATGAGCACGATCCGTCTACGGGACGTGTTATGACAGACGCAAGAATGATACAGGATCTTCTTCTTATGAAGCAGGCTAATATAAATGCCGTGCGCACGAGTCATTATCCTAATGTAACACGTTGGTACGAGCTGTGCGACAGTATAGGGATGTACGTAATGGATGAAGCAAATATTGAAACACACGGGCTGAGAGGAAAACTCGCAAATAATCCCGAATGGCATGCTTCATTTCTTGACCGTGCGGTGAGAATGGCTGAGCGAGATAAAAATTATCCCTCTATTGTGATGTGGAGCATGGGTAATGAGAGCGGTTACGGAGCAAATTTTGCTGCTGTGTCTGCATGGCTTAAAGAGTTTGACCCTACAAGACCTATACATTATGAGGGGGCTCAGGGATTTAACGGAGCGCCTGATCCATATACAGTAGATGTGATAAGCCGTTTCTATCCGCGTGTACGACGGGAATATCTTAATCCGGGTATTGCGGAGGGAGAAGATAAAGAGAGAGCTGAAAACGCACGATGGGAACGTCTTCTTGACATAGCTGATAGAACGAATGATAACCGTCCTGTCATGACAAGCGAGTACGCTCACGCGATGGGTAACGCGATGGGTAATTTCTCAGACTACTGGGATGAGATTTATAGTCATCCTCGTATGCTTGGTGGGTTTATATGGGATTGGGTAGACCAGGGCATATATAAACAATTACCAGACGGCAGACGAATGGTTGCCTACGGTGGGGATTTTGGAGATAAACCAAACCTGAAAGCGTTTTGCTTTAACGGAGTAGTGATGAGCGACCGCGAGACCACACCTAAATATATGGAGGTAAAAAAAGTATATGCTCCCGTTGCTTTGACAATGAAAGAATATAATGCTAACGATAACAGCGTATGCATAGCTGTTACAAACAGAAATCATCATGTAGCTACAGATATATACAGATATATCTGGACACTTACTTCAAACGGCAGACGGATTAAGACAGGCGAGCTTAACATCCCTTCGGTAGCTCCGGGCGAAACGAAAGAGCATACCTTTAATATCCCTGCTATAAATACAGATACTGATGTACGATTAAGCGTAGCGGTCATACTGAAAGAGAATACGCTTTGGGCTGAACGCGGACATGAGGTAACGTCACAACAGTTTGCCATTTCGGACAACGTGATGTCTGTTGCGAATCAGTTTAATGAAAAAAGGACAAGATCGAAAGTTAATCCTGATAATATTCTTACTTATGATGGATTTACCGCTTTCCGCGCGCCGACAGACAATGACCGCAGCTTTGGAAACTGGCTTGCTAAAGACTGGAAAAATAATAATATAGATAAACCGGAAGTGATTACGATTGAGAACGGCAAAATATACGAGTATAAATATGCTAAAGGCTCAATCATAATAAGAACGGAAAGAACAGACAACACAGACGGTTCTTATGATATAACGCAAAGCTATGAGATGAAAGGTGAACTGCCAGAGCTTGCAAGACTCGGGATAACATTCACTGTAGGGCAGGAATACAATAACCTGTCGTGGTACGGACTCGGTCCGTGGGACAGTTACCCGGATCGTAAATGCGCTCTTCATACAGGAAGATGGAACAGCACGATTGATGAACAATATACACATTATCCTCGTCCGCAGGAGAGCGGAAATCATGAGGAAGTTTCAGAACTTACTCTGACAGACAAAAAAGGAAAAGGTATAAGAATCACGGCTCTTGAGAATACTTTCTCGTTTTCGGCTCTTCCATATACTGCCGTTCATCTTAATGAGACTGCTCATGACTGCGATTTGAAGAAACATGACAGAACAATACTTACTATCAACTCCGTAATGCTCGGACTGGGTAATAGTAGTTGTGGTCCCGGAGTACTGAAAGAGCATTCCGTGTTTAAGAATAAAGATTACACGATTAGAGTCAGGATTACTCCTCTCTGATATTTAAAATCCGGTATCATATCCTGTTTTGATGCCGGATTAATATTTACTGATTAATAAGAATAAAATATATAATATGAAAAGAGTAAGCAATATTCTGACAGCCCTGGCCTTTACCGCTACTCTCGCGGCACAGAGCGGCGTTGAGACACAGCGCCAATATCTGTCAGGTAAGGGTTGTGATGATATGGTTGAATGGGATTTCTTCTGTACGGGAGGAAATAACTCAGGCAAATGGTCTAAAATAGGTGTCCCTTCATGTTGGGAACTTCAGGGATTCGGTACTTATCAGTATGGCATGAAGTTTTACGGCAAAGCGTTTCCGGAAGGGATAGCTGATGAGAAAGGTATGTATAAATATGAGTTTGAGTTGCCTGCCGAATGGAACGGTCGTCAAATAGAACTTGTATTTGAAGCATCTATGACCGATACTGAGGTAAAAATAAACGGTCGTAAAGCGGGACAGATGCATCAGGGTGGTTTTAACAGATTCATCTATAACGTGAGCGACAGGGTTTTCTTTGGGAAAAAGAAAAATGTACTTGAAGTGACAGTAAGCAAAGAGAGCTCAAACGCAGGTGTGAATCTTGCCGAGAGACGCGCAGATTACTGGAATTTCGGAGGACTTATTCGCCCCGTATTTATGATTGCCAAACCTGCGCAGAATATCTCGCAGATAAACGTAAATGCTCTTGGCAATGGTCATTTCTATGCTGAGTGTATGCTTAATATGTCACTTGAAGGAGCAAAGGTAACTACTCAGATCATAAATAAAGATGGTAAGAAAGTAGGGGAGCAGGTGTCAGCGGTTCGTTCAGGAAGCGACAGAACTATTGTTGAGCTTGATGTTAAATCTCCGCTTTTATGGACAGCAGAGACTCCTGAATTATATACGGCAGTTTTTACTCTTGCCGATAAAAACGGTAATGTACTACATAAAGAGAATCAGAAATTTGGCTTCCGTACTATTGAAACCCGCGAAAGCGACGGGCTTTATATTAATGGTACAAAAGTGCTTATTAAAGGTGTAAACAGGCATAGTTTCCGTCCAGAGAGTGGTCGTACATTGAGCAAGCAGAAGAATATTGAAGATGTATTGCTTATTAAGAGCATGAATATGAATGCTGTTCGTCTTAGCCATTATCCGGCTGATCCTGAATTTCTTCAGGCCTGTGACTCACTTGGTTTGTATGTTATGAACGAACTTACGGGGTGGCATGGCAAGCATGAAACAATAGTGGGGCGCAAACTAATCAAGGAGATGGTTACCCGCGACGTAAATCATCCGTCAGTTATATGGTGGAGCAACGGAAATGAGCAGGGTTGGAATACGGAGCTTGATTGTGAGTTTCATAAATATGATCCGCAACAGCGTCCGGTTCTGCATCCGCAGGGCAATTTCGGTGGTTATGAGACGATGCATTATCGCTCATACGGAGAGAGTCAGAACTATATGCGTTTACCGGAAATCTTTATGCCAACGGAATTTCTTCACGGTCTGTATGATGGTGGTCACGGTGCAGGTCTGTATGATTATTGGGAAATGATGCGTAAGCATCCGCGTTGTGCCGGAGGTTTCCTTTGGGTTCTTGCCGATGAAGGTGTGAAGCGTGTTGATATGAACGGATTTATTGATAATGTCGGCAATTATGGCGCTGACGGTATAGTTGGTCCTAATCATGAGAAAGAGGGTAGTTACTATACAATCAAAGAGATATGGTGTCCTGTTCAGATTCTGAATAAAGAGATAACTCCTTCGTTTGACGGAAAACTACTTGTAGAAAACAGATATGATTTCACCAATCTTAATACATGTAAGTTTAAATACGAATACATAGCACTTCCTTCAGCGACGGAAGTGTCAGGCGCGAAAGAAGCAGTTAAGATTGTAAAACAGGGAGAAGTGAAAGCTCCTGCTGTTTCGCCAGGATCGACAGGTATGATTCAGCTTCCTACGCCATCTAAAGATGCTAATGCTCTTAGAATTACAGTTATTGATAAAATCGGGGACGAACTGTTTACCTGGTGTTATAAGATTAAGGATGCTCAGCAGCCTGTCTGGAAAACCACCGGTAAAGCTGTTACTGAAAATACGGATGATCAGCTGATAGTGAGTATAGCTAATGATAAATTCTCCTTCAGTAAAAAAGACGGTCAGCTTAAAAATGTATCTGTCAACGGAAGAGCAATAGCTCTTAAAGATGGTCCGCGCTTTGTTGCGGCACGCCGTTCAGACCGCTCGCTTGACCAGTTCTATAATCATGATGATAAAGACGCTGAAAAGAAAAAGACTCAGTACACAACATTTGAAGACGCCTGCAAATTTATCGGATTCGATACTTCTTATATCGGCGATACTCTATGTCTTACCGCTTCTTACAGACTTGGTTCGCTTGATCGAGTGATATGGAAAATTGCTCCTGACGCGACTCTTAATGTCAGCGCGGAATATAACTTTAGCGGTGTTGTTGATCTTATGGGTATCATGTTTGATTATCCTGAAGATAAAGTTATTAGTAAACAATGGCTGGGTGATGGACCTTACCGTGTATGGCAAAACCGTCTTCACGGACCGCAACAGGGACTTTGGAGTAATGATTATAATGACCCTGTGCCGGGCGAGAGCTTTATCTATCCTGAGTTTAAAGGTTATTTTGCTAATGTGCAGTGGATGAAAATCAATACAAACGAAGGTGTTATAAATATAATAAACCGCACTCCTGAAAACTACGCCGGTGTTTATCAGCCGCGTGACGGACGTGATGAGATTCTTTATGTTTTGCCATATACCGGAATAAGCATGATGAAAGTTATACCTCCTGTGCGTAATAAGGTAAATACGACAGATCTTGCGGGTCCGTCTTCACAACCTTTCTGGGCGGATGGAGCTTATAAAGCAGATTTTACGTTGAAGTTTGAATAAAATATGTTCTTTAAAGAAGAGGCTGTCTGACTATAAAAGTTATGACAGCCTTTTTTATGTCCGAAACGGTCTTTCTTCGTAAACACCATAGAAAAAAGGAAATATAAAATATTTATTGCTGTCCGATAAAACATTTTGAAATGAAGAACTCTGAAGTACCATTTTAGTATACTTCAGGGCAATTCTTTATGCTGTTTTGTGTTTTATCGGACAGCAATAACTCTAAATAACGAATACTTTGAACGTATACATGGAGATTTGATAAGAGCACTCTCTTCTTCCTCCTGGAACAATAGTTCAAAAAATAGACTGTTATGAAAAGTCACGACATGACAGTTCGGCTCTATTAAAAGATAACTGTTATATGATAAGCATGATCATAATATGGCAGCATAGAACCAAATAATCGTATTTTTGAAAGAGAGTGTAATAAGCAACAAAGTTACCGATTACACTCTCCAGCTCAATACTCTTCAAACTAATTCATATTATAAACAAAGCGAGTATTCAAAATCTTAGCGCGGCACGTCTGCTCCCTTAATTTCTTTGCTTTCGGATTAAACAAGTCAACCAGAATCTGATTTAAATCCAGAGACACAGCAGTTCCGGCGTTACCTCCTGTTCTGTCTCTGCTCACTCCTGGTATATTTACAGGAGATATATTGATAACGGTTAGTTTCTTGCCGTTTAAGCCGGTAAATGTATATACCTGAGTATTAGAGAGAGGCACATTAAGTTTAAAACTCTCCATTGGTTTTATTTTTAGGACCAAAGATTCTACCTCCGACATATCATGAAAATTATTTTCCATGCTTAACGTCGTTATTTTATGGTACATAACGCCGTCTTCGTAAATATTATTCTTTTTTGTAGTGGAGTACTCCTTTAAATTAAGGATATCCATGTCTATAATCGGTAATAAACCATCTCTTTGAGAATACAGTTTATTAAAAGCTGTCGGCAGCAGTACCAATATTAAAATCAATATACACTCCCTTTTCATATGTGCAAATTAAAATATATTTACAAAATTAAAATAATAATTTGTTTTTCGCCTGTTTTGTGACTATTCTTAATTCTCATTTATACCTCCCGAAAATGTACGTTATACGTCTTTTATAATTATAGTTGGAGGACTGTTATTTGTGGAAATAACGACAATCTAACCGACATTTTAGAGTACAAAATCCCG
>CAMTOT010000040.1 GCA_947074165.1 uncultured Bacteroidales bacterium | reverse complement strand
ATAATGAGCGGTGACTGGAGTTCAGACGTGTGCTCTTCCGATCTATATATTATATACAAATAATATTATTTATGGTAATAAGACCAACAGAGCCATCTGATATAAATGAGGTTATGGCTGTATACGATACAGCAAGGAGATTCATGCAGCAAAATGGCAATCCCAATCAATGGATAGATGGTTATCCATCGCGGGAATTTATTTCTCAGGAGATTAAATCAGGATATAGTTATGTTATTGTTGATGAATATAATAATATAACAGCCGTATTCAGCTTTATAATCGGCAATGATATAACTTACGATAAAATAGATAATGGCGAATGGCTTAATAATCTGCCTTACGGCACAATACATCGTATAGCATCTTCCGGTACAACAGGCGGCATTACAAAAATGTGCATAGACTGGTGTTTCAATAAGCATAATAATATACGCATTGATACACATCCTGACAACATACCTATGCAGAAGATTCTTTTGAAAGAGGGGTTTTCTCAATGTGGCATAATATATGTTGCAAACGGCACCTCTCGTTTAGCTTTTCAGAAAACAATAGTATCTTTACCGGCGTAAAAAAGATGAACGAATAATATGAAAGATATAAAAGTTATCGGATTTGATGCCGATGATACCCTGTGGATGTGTGAGCCGATTTTCAGAAACGCAGAAAAAGAGATGGCAGCAATGCTCTCTCCCTGGATTGATGAAGATATACTGCTTGAAAGAATACTTGCGGATCATGTGGCTAATATACCAATGTATGGATACGGAATAAAAGGTTACATACTATCTATTGTTGAGACAGTTCTTGATCTGGGTAAAGGGGAAGTTCCTCATGAAGTACTAAATAAGATAATAGCTATAGGAAAAAGAATGCTCAACGAACCGGTTTCACTTCTTAAAGATGTAGAGCAGGTTCTTCCTAAACTGAAAGGTAAATATAAACTTGTTGTTGCTACAAAAGGGGATTTGCTTGACCAGCAACGTAAACTTAACGCTTCAGGACTAAGTCAATATTTTGATGAAGTAGAGATTATGAGCGATAAAAAACCGGAAAATTACCGAAGGATGTTTAATCGCCTCAACATAAAACCTTCTGAATTTGTAATGGTTGGCAACAGCCTGAAATCTGATATTCTGCCTGTTATCGAACTTGGAGCTTATGGCGTACATATCCCTTATCACATTACATGGGCACATGAAATGGTAGAATCAGTAGACAGATATCATCCCGGATTTAGGGAAATAGAGCATCTGGATGAATTAATTGATATGCTTGAGATAGAATAATATAAAAAACGGATATTGAGTTAATGCTCAATATCCGTTTTGTTTTCGTGTAGACTTCATATCCTTTATTATTGGTGGCAAGACCCTTGTCATAGAGAAACTATGTTTCTGAAACATAAATACAGGTATAGACACGCCAAGCACAAGTGCAAAAAGTATAAAAATCGTAGTAAGTCCGTTTTGGAAAATACTTACTATACAGTCTATATTGTTATTCTCTCCGGCTGAGTGAAGCAATCGGTTTATGGCAAGAAGAGTCTTATAGGCAAACATCCCTGGTATCATTGGTAAAAGCGACGGAAAAGCAAATACCTCTGCCGGACAATGTATTGATTTGGCAAATGGAATAGATATAAGGCCTATTATAAAAGCAGCGAAAAATGATGCTATCGTAACTCTCATGCCAAACAGTTCTGAATTCATAAGAAAGTATCTTAGTCCGTGTCCGATAGCGGCAAGAAGAGCAGAAATAAGAATAGCTCTACGTGGAGGATTGGATATTATCGCGAAGCCGATAGCGGCAAATGCGGCGAATAAGCCGTCAAGTAGTATATCTATTAAGAAGTTTGTATCTGTCATAATCTTATTCTATATATTTTTTAAAGCGCGCTGATATTGGTTACAGCCAGGGTCAGAGATAACCCTATGGCGATTGAAATGATAAGCATTGTAGCGTTGATAAACCGCGATGTCCCGGCAAGCACATGTCCGTCTATTACATCCATAATTGAATTAATCATAGGCACACCGGGTATCAGAAACAATACGCTTGTACCAAGAGCAACCTCTGGGGTATTCCCCCATCCGAATAAAAACCCCATGCTGCCAACCATAGATGCGATAAACGAGCATATAAGAAAAACTGCAAGATGGTTCCAGTGGTTCTTCATCAATATCTGTCTGACTCTAAACCCTATTAATGTTGCGACAAACACGATACCCATTGATGTAAAATCGCCGTGAAAGAGTCTGCAAAACGACGCATTTGCGATTGCAACAAGAATAAGCACCGTCATATCCTTCTCTCTCGGTACCGATACAATCTCCTTATAGCGTTTTTCCGCCTCTTCAAGCGACAGATTATAATCATATATATCCCAACTAAGAGTACTTAGTTTTGAGTTGATAAAGAAATTGAGAGCAAGAGGTTTAATTTTATTTACACTACTGTAAGTGTGTGTATTATCCTTGTCTCGAAGAGTCATGATTATAGTCTTCTGAAAGATAGTCATATCCACTTCTAACCCGAACGATTCTGCTATGCGCGATGTATTTTTGACAATACGCGATGTCTGCACTCCAACTGCCATAAGAGTAGTGGAATACTCTGAAAGAAATTTAGATACCCGCTTTAATTGATTATGAATTTCCATACCGTTTTTATTTTTACGGCGGCAAAGGTATATGTGCTGTTTCTATATTATTACCTTTGTATTAAGGTTATTTTCTATTTAATCCATTGATAAAAACGATTGATTTGCATGGAACTTCGTCAGTTAAAATATTTTACGGAAGCGGCGGAAGTGCTTAACTTCACAGAGTCGGCAAAAAACTTACACATAACACAAAGTACACTTTCTCAACAGATTAAACAACTTGAAGAGGAGCTTAACATATTGCTTTTTGACAGGATAGGCAAAAAGGTGATCCTGACGGAAGCCGGTGAATCGTTCTTGCCTTACGCTAAGAAAACGCTGCAGGAGGCAGAATCGGGAAAACAAAAAATTATGGATCTGAAAAATATTGAGGCGGGAACTCTTAAAATAGGGGTCACATACAGTCTTGGTCCTTTACTAACCGACTCGGTACTGCAATTCTCTAAAAAATACCCCTCTATAAAAATTGAGATAGTTTACTGCAGCTCATACGACCTTCTTGAACTGCTTAGAAATCATGACGTAGATCTTATCTTATCTTTCATGCCGTCATGGCAGGATACAAATTTCGAATCAGTGTTTCTATTTGAATCGAGGCTGTCGGTGGTGATACACAAACACCATCCACTTGCCGCATTAAAATCAATCTCCTTGGCTAAGCTTTCAGACACTCCGCTGGCTCTTTTGTCGAAAGACTTCACCGCGCGCACTATATTTGATACGCTTACACAAGAGAAAGGGCTTAAAATCAAACCCGACATTGAACTTAATGAAGTAAATATACTCCATAGCTTTATAAAAAGCGGACGCTGGGCTACCGTACTCTCTCAGGCTACAATATACGGAAAACAAGAACTTAAAGCTATCCCTCTGAGCGGGACCGGGTGCACCATGAAAGCAGCTCTTGTTACTCTTAAAAACGCATACAAAAAAAACTCAGTCTGCGCTTTTAGCGAAATAGTACTCGAACATTCAAAACAAATAACAGGACTTTCACTCTGAATATCCTGGCAACATTTGTATTGGCATAAGCCCGTCTTCATTTATAAGCTCTGAATCGGCTCCATACTCCATTAATAGATTTATTATTTCAAACTCTTCATTTTCATAAGCGTAATGTAGAGCTGTATTACCAAACACATCGTCGGCATTAGGATCGGCACCTGCCAGTAAAAGTACTTTTGTTAATTCATAATGAGCGTTACCCGCCGCAAAGATCAGCGCCGTCCTGTTATTATAATCTATTGATTCAAGATCTGAGCCGCGTTGTATCAACATAGCAGCAATATCATCAGCACCCATAGCGCTCGCTTCCTGTAGCGGTGTGGTAAGATAACAATCCTGAGCCTCTATATTAGCTCCGTTGTCAAGCAACTTTATAGCGGTATCCAAATCATTTACCGCGATAGCGATATGCAGTGGTGTATTTCCAAGTGAATCTTTAGCGTTATTATATGTCGCGGCTTTAATTATTTCATCACACGTTTCTTTATCGCCAAGAAGTATTGCCTTATGCAAATCACTACCCACGTCAGCACCGGCGTTTATTAATTTATTAGCCGTCGCCGGCGAATATTGTTCACAAATCATCATTATCTGATATGCCACAAAACCAGCGCTGTTTGGCGCGTTAATATCAGCTCCGCGGTCTATCAACAATGCTGTTATTTCATCATATCCCGACTCTAACGCATAATGAAGCGGAGTCCATTTTTCTGAATCAAAAGCATTTATATCCGCTCCTTCTTCAATAGCAAGCAGTACATTTTCGTACTCTCCTTCCTTTACGGACTTAAATAAAAATGAAGTCATATCGATATGAATTAAAAGTTACTTATAATAAAAATGTACAGACCGGCACTATTGATTATACATCAGAAGTATTAGTGTCATAGGTCTGTACATTTATATATTATTGTTTTTGTATTATTATTGGTGCTGATCTCTTAATAAGTCATTAACAGTCTTAACCGGATTAAATGTATCGATAGGAACCTCTACAAATATCGTATTCCAGTCAGACATCGCGCCATTCCATAATCCGGGAAGTTCAAGCGCTTTAAGTTCTTTTCCGTTTTTCGACTTAAGAGAGATAAAGCCGGTCTTAGGATCTACGTATTTAAGTAAATCGTATTTATTACCCGCTTTGTCTTTTACCCCGCAAACAAGATCAACAGGATTGAAGTGAGTTGAATTTTTGAAAAACTCAACACTCTGTGCATCATTCATATCAATCTGCGAGCTTTCAAGAATCTGACAAGAAATAGTGCCATCCTCATTGTAAGCCAAAAACGGACCACCTCCTGGTTCACCCACATTCTTCACCATACCGCAAACACGAAGCGGACGCTCAAGCTTACCTTTCAAATAAAGCGCAAGTTCAGAATCCTCAAGATTCTTCACATCGGGATTTTTAAGAAACAGAGAGTTTTGTGTGAAATATAAAATTTCAATCAACTGCTCATGAGTATATTTACCACTTTCAAGAAGTTCAAGATAATGGAAAATTGATGTTTGCAGGTCAATTAACACACCACCTATAATTTGTTTGAATTTTACTGTATCCGCTTTAAATTTATCGGGTACGACATTGTCGATATTTTTTACAAAGACAACATCTGCATCAATATCATTTAGGTTTTCTATCAGTGCACCGTGACCACCCGGACGAAACAACATCTTTCCATTGTCTCTAAACGGATTGTTCTCTGAATCTGCGGCTACAGTATCTGTAGAGCTTTTCTGTACAGAGAAAGATATATCATACTTAACGTCAAACATATCTTCATACTGTTTCACTTTTTCAGCTACAAGAGCCTTAAACAGTGGTTCATGTTCAGGAGAAACTGTAAAATGCAGATTTACAATACCGCTTTGGTTTGCCGCGTACAGAGCTCCTTCCACAAGATGCTCCTCCATAGCTGTACGGTTATCCGATACATAAGAGTGAAATTTCAATAACCCCTTAGGTAGGTTTCCATAGTTAAGACCTTTTTCTTCAAGCAAATTAGCCACTACAGATTTGTATTCGCCGGCTTCCATAAGTTCTTTTATAGATTTGCCTTCATTTTTGATACAAGCAGCATCAAGATCAGAGTAAAATGCGAATTTATCAATTGTATCAAAGAATTTCTTCTCAAATGCAGTTTCCGGTTTATTTTTATTTGAATCTAAAAATTCAAAAAGATCTTTAAACATTCGGCTTGCGGCTCCCGAAGCCGGCACAAACTTAAGAATCTGTTTATCCCCATTCAGATAATTATTCCACACCTCTTTATAATGATCAGCTTCTTGCTCCGTCATTGACATAACGCCATACTTTACTGACGCACTATCCTTTAACTTCAAGAAAGGGAATCCTGTACGGAAACACTCAAGCTGAGTTTCCACTTTTTCGGGTGTAATCCCTTTTCTTGCAAGTAAATCAATATCTTCCTGAGTAAACATAATGTTAATTTATTATTGATTGTTGTTTGATATTTTATTCAAAAAAAAAGTTAATTACCAAATGTACAAAAAGTATGTAAAAGACAATCATTAAAAATAAAAAATATATATTCGCAAAAAGATAGTTTTTTCGGGTTATGGAGCATATTTCACTATTTACAGAACAGGAAAGAAAAGACTTTGTCAAGTTATACAAGACGATTTATGACGAAGCGTACTCTTACTTTACAAAAGAAGAGTGGAGAAAAATTAAGGAGCTGGTTATTTTCGGTATAGAGAAAGGTGTATATAACAGAACGGAGCAAGGCATCAATCTGCTTATTAAAAACCTGAGTACCACAGTTATTTTATTTAAAGAAGTGGGGCTTAAGAAGCATTCGCTTCTTGCCGTCATACTATATCCTCTTTGCAGTAACGGGCTTATCTCTACTGCCCAGCTTGCTAAGGAATTTGGTCCGGATATAGAAACAATCCTTAACGGTCTGATCAAGATTAACTCACTTTACGTTAAAGATGAGGTTATTGAGTCAGATAATTTCCGTAAGCTTCTTCTTTCCTTCGCCGAAGATATCCGCGTCATCATTGTGATGATTGCAGACAGACTGGCGCTTATGCGTATGATTAATCATCATCCAAACGAAAAATACAGACTTGAGGTTACTAACGAATGTGAGTTTCTTTATACTCCGCTCGCTCACAGACTCGGACTTTATAACATTAAGTCTGAGCTCGAAGACATGACCCTGAAATATAAACACAGAGAGATTTACACCGATATCGCTCATAAGCTTAATCAGACTAAGGTAGCTCGTGAGGCGTATATCAGGTCATTTATCGAACCTCTGAAAAAACGTCTTGACGCGACCGGACTTAAATACTCAATAAAAGGGCGTACTAAATCTATTTTCTCTATCTGGAACAAGATTAAAAAACAGAATACTGACATTGAAAATATTTATGACCTTTTTGCCATCCGCATAATTCTTGATACTGAAGAGATTAAAGAAAAAGCAGAATGCTGGCAGGTATATTCTATAGTAACAGATATGTACCAGCCCAATCCAAAACGTCTGAAAGATTGGCTTTCGATACCCAAAAGTAATGGTTATGAGTCACTTCACATAACTGTACTCGGACCTCAAAAACGATTTGTAGAGGTACAGATACGAAGCAAAAGAATGGACGAAATCGCGGAGCGAGGTCTTGCGGCTCACTGGAAATACAAAGGTATTAAGGGAGAAAACGGCGTTGATCAGTGGTTGAGTAACATACGTGAGGTTCTTGAAAATAATTCTTCGCCTAATGAATTGATGAAGAACTTCAAGATGAATCTATATAACGAGGAGATATTTGTATTTACACCAAATGGGGATCTTCATAAACTACCAAAAGGTGCTACGGTGCTTGACTTCGCGTTTATGATACATACAAAACTCGGCAGCAAGTGTGTGGGCGCAAAGATTAATAACCGCAATGTTAAGATAAACCACGTACTCAACAGCGGTGATCAGATTGAGATACTTACCTCACCTCAACAGTCTCCAAAACAAGACTGGCTTAATATAGTATGTACATCCAAAGCAAGAGTTAAGATTAGACAAACACTGAAGGAGGCCGAGCATAAAGAGGCTGAGTTTGGTAAAGAACTTCTTGTGCGCAGGTTTAAAAACAGAAAAATCGATATAGAGGAGTCTATACTGATGAAGCTGATCAAAAAGATGGGATACAAGACGATGACATCGTTCTTCTACAACCTTGCGACCGGAACTCTTGAGATAAACGATATCCTTGATAAATATTCTGAAATAGAGAGACAGGAAAAAGAACCGTTTGAGAATAAAGAACTTCGTACAGCAGAAGGATTCGTAGCCCCTACCGTGATGCCGGAAGAAAAAGAGAGCGGCAAAGATGATGTGCTTGTCATTGATAAAAACATTAAGGGTGTAGAATACAAACTGGCTAAATGCTGCAATCCGATTTATGGAGATGATGTTTTCGGATTCGTATCCATACAGGGCGGCATTAAGATACATAGATGCGACTGCAATAATGCGAAAGATATGCAGACAAGGTATCCGTACAGAGTGATTCGCGCCAGATGGTGCGGACAGTCAGGTGATCAATATACAATCACGCTTCGTGTAGTCGGCAACGATGATATTGGCATTGTGACAAACATCACATCTATCATATCAAAAGAGAAAAATATGTCTATGCGTTCGATATCAATCGATTCAAATGACGGGCTTTTCCAGGGACATATAAGTGTTATGGTAGACAATCTGAGTGCTTTAAATTCTCTTATGAAAAAGATTCAAACTGTTAAAGGTGTTAAACATGTGGTTCGCATCTCATGATTTTCATCTTTTTCAGACACTTTTTTCTGATATTGCGCAACTATTCAGACTAATACTTATAAAATAATAACAACAACTTCTTTTATGATAAAACATTTATTCGCTGCCTCGGCATTCGTCATTCTTATTTCTTCGTGTTCCAGTGATGAGAAAAAAGCCGGTATGATACTAAAGGAGGCTAAAGCGATGTATGAAATCGAATCATACAATAACTCTAAAATATATATTGATTCTCTGAAAAATACGTTTCCTAATGAGTTCAAAAAGATCAAACAGGCCAACCAGCTTATGCGACGCATTGAGCTTAAAGAACAGGAACGTAACGCAGCGTTTATAGAAACCACTCTTGAGGCAAAAAACAATGACGCGGAGGTTATATCTAAAGATTTCGTCTATGAGAAAAACGAATATCAGGTGATAGGTCAGTATTATATCAAAAATGACGTAATTGAGAAAAACACCGAACGTTGTTACCTGAGGATGAGAGTTGATGAACATGGTACCCCTGAACTTCACAGCATTTTCTTTGGCAAAAACAATATAAACCATACATCGATTAAGGCAGAAACAAACGACGGGACTTTCGTGCAGACGGATATTATTGAGTACGACGGAGGCAGAAACTACAGATTTTCCGACAATGGCAACAAGTCTGAAATTGTTACTTACAAGAAAGGTGCAGACAACGGAGTGATAGCTTTCATTGCCGCCAATAGCAAAGAACGAATTAAGATAACATATCTCGGAGATAAGAAATATGTGATGTACCTTGATGAAACGACAAAGAGTAACATTGCTAAATATTACGACTTTGCCAATGTGCTCTCGGATGTATTAAGACTGACTCAGGAAAAAAACATTGCCAACAATAAGATTGAGTATCTAAAGAAACGAATTGAAGATAAAGAGCCTGATACAGGCAATTAATAATCATATACAAAAAAAGCTGTCACCATATCAAGTATATGTGACAGCTTTTTTTGTATATAATAAACGTTACTGATAATCAGGAATAGCGCAATCACCCTCACTTTGACAATCGTAAGGATCAGTATCTTCCGCGTTATCCACGGCTATACATAGTCTGTTGCAAAGGCATGTATCAGGATTAAATATAATCGTATCCACGGCAGGATAATCAGCTATAAATTTTTCCCAGGTATCTTTACATTTCAAATCACCGGGAAATCCCAATATTTTAGATGAATAATCACCTTTCAATGCCTGAGCATCCATACATTCTGCTACATGTACCTGAGTAGGTGCAATGATTATAACCTTTGCGCCTCCCTCGAGCAGTTTCTCAATCACCAAAGCCCCCTGCTGCGTTTCCGCGCCGCACACGGCTATCAAATTATTTTTAAACAACTTTTTCATATCTACAAGAGTGTATTATTGTTTAAATTATAACACACGCCCGCGTGAATTTGTTTTTTTATCCGGATTGTCTTTAACTGTGTGAAAGGTTTTTAATCTTTTTTCGACAGTTTTTCGCCCACTATTCTTGCCGCGTTTTCAACAATAACAGCGCATGAATGTGCTCCCTTTCTTTCTATAGGATGCCCCGACGCTGAGTTCTGAGGCTCCTCTCCTTTTTTCAATGCAAGCAATTCACGACAAACTATAGATCCGAATTTATCCTCAAAACTCTTAGCCACTTCTCTTACTGCCGCGTAGTTCTCCATCCTTGCCGGCTTATTCGTGGGATCAGCTGCCGGATATTTAAGACCTACTACTAACGCCATGCCTGTCACCGCGCCGCAGACTTCTCTCATTCGTCCCACTCCGCCGCCAAGAGGTGCAGACAGCATAGCCGCCGTATCCTTATCAATTCCGTAATAATCGGCATAAGCCAACAATACGGCCTGCGAACAGTTATATCCCTTTGCAAAATATTCTTTTGCGTGTGCTACTCTTTCTTCTATATTCATAGCATTAAATATTTTAGTTATAACAAATATAACCTTTTTCACACAATTTTCATATCTGCCTCTGTTCTCCTTCTATCAAAATACCGGAAACACATATTTTTTCATTTCCTTCCGGATTTTCAACCCACGGATATATTCTGAAATATATCTTGTCTTTTACCTCAATATCAGTTAGTGCCGAGTGCTTCAGAATATCTTTTCCCATTGAGGCTTCTCTTTCAAACAGGGTTACGCCAGATATAAATTCATATGTATCCGAATATGCAATCCGGTATCCGGCACCACCTCCTGCCTCTATAGATATTCTTTTTATATCCAGACGCGAACCAGGCATCACATCAAGCGCAAACTCGAGATACCTCGTATATACTACATCAATCTCCTCTGACGGCCATACATCCGGTGATGCGCAATACACCCTCCTGCGCTCATCTCCCATCGATCCTTTTAGTCCAAGATTATCATTCCAGATCATACCGTCAAAGTTCATATCGCCACACTTTAGCTCTGTGGCTTTTACCGCTCCTTTTACTATACTCTGAGCATGATTTGTAAGCGAATACTCTACACTCACAGGCTCAGTATCAAGCAACACCGGAGATATACCACTGAGTGTAATTGTACGTTTTGATCTGCCGTCACTTACAATTACATCTCCGACGAAGCTCCCTTCACTATCCGGATCGGCTTTTATATACAATTTGTCATACTCCATCGCGTCACCTTTATTTACCAAAACTATACGAGATGAATAGAGACTATCTTTGTCAAGTGATACACTAAATGGTTTTTTAGTTGTAATAGTTATTTGTGACCCTGCTTTTGAGTCAGGCCTTACGACGTCAAACGTGGCTATCTTATTCATATTAAGATATACCTTACCATAATCATGTCGTACAGGGTTTACAAGGAGCGAGGCGCCGGCATCACATAACTCAGATGCAATAACACTCCCCGACAAAGCTCTCGCTGCCAAACGAGAAAAAAAAGCCGCCCCGGTCGCACCAAAATGAGTACCGTCTTTGGGTAAATTATAAATAGCAGAAGTGGCAAAACTCTGCCCCACAGAATCGGCAAGCGACTTTGTAAGCGCCGCCATATCTATAAACGGACAAGACAACGAATCTGCCACATACCGCGCGTTGTATGTATAGTTAAAAGTGACAGTATCTGCCGGATCATATTTACTATCCATGCGCTGATGCACAAATTCCCCAAGATCATGAGCCCCGCGTCTGGAGATCAGCCCCGAGCGGTCATACATCTTTCTCACCACTCCCGACATGATAACAGGATGCGCTCCCGCCAGTCTTACCTCTTCTACATATTTAGACAGATAAATACGAAACGAATCCGCCGCGACTGTACCTGTTTCTCCGTCAAATCCCCCGTCTTTTTCATCATTATGCGCAAACTGTATTAATACATAATCACCATGCTTTATCGTATTCCTGGCTTTTTCCCAAAAACCATTTTTATAAAATGACTTCGAACTTGTACCTGATTTACCATGATTGATTACTTCTACATCTTCCGAAAGAAACTGATTGAGCATCTGAGGCCATCCCCTCTGATCTTTTATATCCGGATTCTGATTCTCCATTGTAGAATCACCAAGGGTATGTATCCTTATCTTTTCTTTTTTGTCCGCACATGCCCCGCAAAGAATGGCAGAGGAAACAGACGCTATAATAAAAAAATTCTTCATCATGATAGATTTAATATTTTACATATTACAAAACTATCATCATGAAGAATAATACAATGTATATAATTGTGTAGTTTATATCCACTACTGTGTCTGTGTATAGAAAAAGCACCTTTTCCGACAAAAAACACACCTTTCCCCCTATCAGTAACTATTTACATACTTGACAAACATAGCAAGATCCACAAGCAGAGTGGTCAAATAAAGAACGCATACACTAAGAAGCGAAACAAGAAATACATGATCAAAGAATGTAGCTATCCCAAATACAAGCACAAGCGTAGAAAGAAACTTTATAACCTTTCCCGCTACGAAACATGACATAAATTTATGTGGATTCTCACTTATGCTTTTATCCTGAGCCTTGGCAAAACACAGATTCATAAAAGAAAAGAAGGCTACTATACAAAAAAATGAAGGCAAAACCTCATTATGTGATAAAGCCCATATAAACAATAGGTTTATCATAGATACCGTTATGACCGGTATCTGATATCTCTGACATGTAGTCATAAGTCAAATATTTTCGTGATATAACAAAATGTATCTCTGTATATTAATAAACAATTTTAGGCATTGCTTTGTTTCTCCATACAGCTATTAAATTTAACCTATCTTACTAAAATAAGAATTCACATTATTTCAACTTATTAACAAACATTTGGTTTATCAGCCACATTATAAACACAAAATGACTGAAAAGTCACTCTACGGATAAGCATAAAAGTAAATATTTATTACCTTTGCTTACTAAAATGCTGTATTGTTACAGCAAAAGGATTAATAATATTCACTCCTTATAAAACATTAAACTGTAATTATCGAAATGGGAAAAGTTTTGATTATTGGTGCCGGTGGTGTAGGTACTGTTGTTGCTCACAAAGTAGCTCAGAATCCGGATGTATTTACTGAGATTGTACTTGCAAGCCGCACAAAATCTAAATGTGACGCTATAGCTGAGGCTATAGGTAGTGACCGTATCACAACAGCACAGGTTGATGCTGATAATGTTGAAGAACTTGTTGCGCTGTTTAACACGCACAAACCTGATATTGTTATTAACGTCGCGCTTCCTTACCAGGATTTGACTATAATGGAAGCGTGTCTTCAGACCGGCGTAAACTATCTTGACACTGCAAACTACGAGCCTCTTGATGAAGCGAAGTTTGAATACAGCTGGCAGTGGGCTTACAAAAAACGTTTCGAAGAAGCAGGTCTTACCGCTATCCTTGGTTGCGGTTTTGACCCGGGTGTATCAGGCGTATTTACTGCTTACGCTGCTAAACACTACTTCAACGAAATGGAATACCTTGACATCGTTGACTGTAACGCAGGCGACCACGGTAAGGCTTTCGCGACTAACTTCAATCCGGAAATCAACATCCGTGAGGTTACTCAGAAAGGTCGTTACTGGGAAAATGGTCAGTGGGTTGAAACAGAACCACACGAGATACACCAGCCTATCACATACCCTAACATCGGTCCTCGCGAATCTTACGTGCTTTATCACGAAGAACTTGAGTCTCTTGTTAAAAACTTCCCGACTATCAAACGCGCGCGTTTCTGGATGACTTTCGGTCAGGAATATCTTACTCACCTTCGCGTGATTCAGAATATTGGTATGGCTCGTATCGACCCTATTATGTA
>CAMTOT010000039.1 GCA_947074165.1 uncultured Bacteroidales bacterium | reverse complement strand
GACTAAAGGTAAGGCTAATATTTAATCCCAACAACCGCATTTATCCGCTGAGCCGAGCTTTGGTAAACTATTAGAAAAATTTTACATATTGCAGTAAATTAAAATCTATATACTATGTTGACAGTTAGCTTATTTATGGGATTATTCATTATTGGATTGGGATTCTTCATAAAGAAATATCCCGACACATTGGCTGGTTATAATACAATGCCTGCCGTTAAAAAGAAATATGTAGATATTCAAAAGGTTGCCTCTGTTTACAAAAATGGAATGATAGCTATTGGAGTCACAACAATTGCTTTGTCTGCTATTCTAAACTATCTGAAATTTTATGAATATGCTGTAATAGCTCTAATATTCCCTCTCTTTATAGGTATTTTGATACTTATCCCAATAGCACAAAAGTACGACCATAACAAGCAAAGCAAATTAAAGAAAATGCTACCTGTTATAATAGTTGGAAGTATAACTATTATAGTTGCTTTAGCCATATATGGAGATTCCCGACCTACAAAAGTAATATTGAAAGGTAATGATATTGAATTTACAGGAAAATATGGTCTTACAATTAGCAAAGACAACATTAAGAAGGTTGAGTTGCTAAATAATATACCCCGCGTAAAGAAGCGTACTAAAGGACTTGGATTAGGTAATATACTTAAAGGTCATTTCACATTGGAAAATTTTGGAAGTTGCCGACTCTTTCTTCATTTGCCAAACCCGCCATTCCTGTATATAGAGTTAAATAATGGCAATAAGATATTGTTTAACTCTACGGACTCGCAATATACTAAAATGATTTATGAAGAGATAAAATAGCTTTTCTATGTAAGATTGGATTATAGTAATCATATAGGCAGCACAGACGGTACCGTTGGCTGCCTATATTTATTATCTCAAAAGATATCCCAACTAATAGTATATGTGCAACAGGAGCGTGTCTAACAAGTCACGCTCTTTTTTATGGTTGTATAAGAATATGGATTTTAAGAGCATACATAACTATATATGGATAAGAAAGGTATTTTTGACAATACAATAGAAAAATCAAATTTATCCTTTAATAATTCTTTGCCAGGCGCATGGCACGAGGCTGCCATGTACATGGCAGGGATGTGACATGAGCGTGTCACGATTCTGCCATGTACATGGCAGAGAATTATTAAAGGGAGAATCTGATTTCTTTGATGCCCTTAAAAAAAGTCCTTATTCTTGCTTTTTGTGAGATTGAAATGATAACAGAAAAAAAGGCAGTCTAAACATTATATTGTTAGACAGCCTTTCGTTGGGGAATTACTGATAAAGGTGTATTTTTAAAATCAGAACCTAATAAAAAAGAAGAATCTACAAGTGAGTATACCGACACTTATAGATTCTTCTTTTAATAAAAACTGAGTAGTCTTAAGCCTACTTTACATAAACAAAAACATCTCCGGAAACTAACCCTTTCCAGGTCATTGCATCTTCAGTAAGATGTTCGACAGAATACGTTTCATTCCATGTCTGACCAAAAGAGTAGTCATAAACTCCTGATATTACATGTTGAGACGACTCATTTTCAGATAATGAATAAACGCCACTCAATATATTCTCAAAACTTGAGTTTAAGTTCTCCGTTATAAGGAAGCGTGTCGACTCACTATACAGTTCTATAGTAAAGTATGCATTATCAGAGTTTAGTTCCTCACCGTTGATAGAGGTCAGATGCCATTCTCCGGCTATATTCTCATTAGTTATATCCAGTACGATCTCATCGGGTTCAGGCATTATATTATCTGAATCCTTTTCGCATGAACTAAACAAAAGAGTCGCGATACTTATGTAAAGGAAAAATTTTAATAATTTCATATCCAATCGTATTTTAAATTAAAGCCATCCGCTGCCGTTGCCTGATTCTTTTCTTACAATCAGGGTAATCTGCTGAATACTGCCTGACGCAGAAACCGTAGCTGTCGTACTACCCTCTTTCAGTCCTGAGATTGTCATTTTTGAACCTGCTACAACAACTGAACATACTGTTTCATCTGCCACCTTTACTTCAATATTGTCATAGCACCCATGCATGAAGTAGTTTGCAAGATCATCATTTACACTTGTTCCCATTTTAATAGTATAATTAGGCACACGCATCGCACGACCTCCGTTATCTACCGCATCAAGAAGTTTAGCAGCATCAATCAAAGCTCCCATTTTATTCCGGTAAGCATCCAGTTTGGTTTCCATAGGGATGATATTACCACTCTGGTCTGTATAATTGACTATCTTCCCTCCAACCAAATATGATTCAATAGAAGAGGTAGAGGCCTTAATCATCTTTACGAATTCATCTGCTTTAAAGTGTTTTTTCTGTTTTGCAGCATAAGACAGCCCCAAAGCAACGACACCTGACACATGAGGACACGCCATAGATGTACCCTGCTTATATCCGTATAGCTCATAATTGCTGTGCGAGATTGGAGGCATAGTAGATAGGATCATTGCTCTATCATCTTTATTAAGATAAACATGGTCACCACCTGGAGCCGCTATATCCGCCTCTTTACCATAGTTTGTATAAAGGGCAGGAGTAAAATCGGGTGCAATAGATGTAACTGCGATATAATCTTCATATCTTGCAGGATAACCAACCTGAGCCTTTGACTCATTGCCGGCTGCAAATATCACTATACCTCCGTCTATCACACCGCTTGGAGACCCGGCATTGTGTATAAAATAATCAAGCACCTCTTTTTCTAAAGGGAACTGACTAACCCACTGCTCATCGCTATTGATACCAGCAGGAAGACCCCAGCTGCACTGTAATACTACTGCACCATTGTCTGCCGCATATTTTATAGCCTCAGCTTCTCTTTCCAGACTCGCATATCCGGTAGCAGTCTGGATCTGACAGCTCATGATCTTTACGCCGTCATTATTGCCTGAACCACCCGCGATACCAGCCACACCAATACCATTTCCATTTACAGCAGAAATCGTACCGGCAATATGAGTACCATGCCCTGTGCCGTAGGTAAGCTGACCACCATATTCGACAAAATTAAAGCCATGGCGGTCTCCGCTATATCCGTTGCCATCTGCGTCAGATGACGCTCCATATTCTTCAGCCTCATTTACCCACATATTTGCAAGCAGATCAGGGTGATCAAACATAACTCCCTGGTCAACTACAGCTACAATTATCGAGGGATCACCTTTACATTTTTCCCATGCCTTCTCTACATTTACGTCTGCACCTGCTTTACAGTTGGTGTCAAACATTGTACCATCATTATTGAAGCTCCACTGAAGATTGTATAAAGGATCGTTTGTCACTCCATTTGCCGCTCTGCTTAGATTATTATATAAGGATAAAGCTACAGATGTAGATTGCTCCGGCAGGATGTCACTTTTATTTACACGCGAATATTCCACCTTCCCGACAGACGAAAGAGATGAAAAACGATTTGCGATATATGATACATCCGAATTTTCATCAAAATTAATTATATACCATAAGTGCAAACCGCTCTTTACTGTCTGTTCCTCTTTTTTGACATTTACCGGAAAAATTCGTCTCATTCCGGTTGCTTTAATATCATTAAGTATATTTTTTACATCTTCGTCGCCTTCGGGATTGTTGGCAAATTTGACTAACAGCTTACCTGCGATAGCTTCATTCGCATTTCCGAATATAGGCGCGGTGTATCCATTGTCATGTTTAAATTCATTATCCGAACAAGATGACGCTCCGAAAATCAGAGTCAAACCTGCCAGTACATAATTAAGTTTATTACCTGCCATTATAAATAAATTTAGTTTATACTTCAAAAAATAAGAAACGGGGTCTCAACACATCAGATGTGATGAACCCCGTTACTATAATATAAGATTAACTGTATTTCATCAGTTTAATTTACACCAGCTTTAAAGGTAAGTATCTATTATCTTCCTGTTTTTGAAAAAGCACGCATATCTTTTTTATTGTCTCCTGCTTTAGGAGCAAATTTAGACAAACTTACAGAAGGGTTAAGGAAGCTTTCCAGAATAGCATCTCCATAGTAATCGCCGGTAAGAGTAAATCTATAGATTTCTCCTGTTGCGTTATTAATAGCCTGGCTTAACATATCAATATTAACAGAATATTTACCATCTTTCTCTTCGATACTAACGCTACCGTCAGTCCATCCGCGAGCATTACCTGTATCACCCTGGAATACAATATGGAATAAAGTATAAGCATCATTAGAGATACCATATTTACCCTGACCGTTAATCTCTGTACCAAATCTTTCATCCAGCTCAGGCTGATAAAGATCAAATTTACCAGTTGGCATACCTTTTTCAAATGTATGTCCTGCCGGCACATAAATATTAAATGAAAGGATTAGTCCTGAAGCATCAAATCCATTTTCACGTTTAGCACCAGCCTCAATCATCTCAACAGTCCAGTTAGATCTGCCAAAAAGGTCTTCGTTCATATAAAGGAATGTAACTTCAGCATTTTCAGGATTGAAAACACGGTTTGCCATAGGAGGTGTAGCAACATTCTGAACCTGTACTCCACCTTCGTATATACCTGATATTTTCTGTCCGTTTGCATCTGTAGCGTCAACAGTAACTGTAAATCTGCCACTACCATCATTCATTGATTCTACAGTGAAAGTAGCATCAACAATTTCAACAGCATCAGTAGCAGGATCGTACGCACCATTAACGAAATTCCAAACCTGAGCTTTCTGTATTGACATCGGTGCGTAAGCCTCAGCTACATTCATTCTATAAGTACCTTCAGTCAGGCCTTCATTCCATTTTGCAGTTGATGTTGAAAGCAGGTCAAACATGTAAACAGCACCTGTACCACCATAATAACCGCCGGTATTTTTAAATTCATTTGAAAAAAGCTGGACACTCCAGTTCATATTAGGTGACGGATATTCGAACGGACCGAAAAATCCTGCAGTACAGCTACCGAAATCGCCAGTCTGATCAGGATCAAGGAACAGACACGCTCCTTCATACAAAACAGTGATATTGTTTGACTGAGGAAGAGCATCATCCTGGCACTGAAGAGATACTTTAATATGATCTTTCTTCTCATTAAGCTCTACGGTAATACTTCCTTTTGAGATTGGAGCACACACAGGCATTCTGTTGTCACCTTCCAGTTCATAATACCAAGAACCGAAAGTATAATCTCCCCATGTACTTTTATAACCTGCCTCAAGAACATTTGGTCCATTGTTAGCGTCAACCGGGAAAGTACCTTCAAGTTTAAATTCGTCTTTACCATACGACTGGTAACCTGTATTTCTATATAATTGCAATACATTACCATCGCCTGAGATAAATCCGTTTGATGTTATATCAATCCCTTCACTACCAAGGTAAAGTTCCGGACCTGTAGCTGCAAAATAATAAACCGCTTTAGAAAACATTACATTTGAATCAATATCACCATTTAATGTACTAAAATAAGCAGTATTTGAGATTTTAAACAGATCAGAATCAGCAGTATTTGCCGTAGCCGTACCGTTGTATTCATAAACACCGTTATTTACATCAAACACAAAAGAGTAGTTAGTACCATCTTTAGATACGATAATGTCACCTTCCGTAATATACTCCTCGATTTGTGTTGCGTTATTTACTCTTTTCACGCGGGCTTTGTTGTCAGCGTCTCCTTCAGTCTTGTTTACAAGAGTGAATTCCCCTGTAGGAATACCTTTTGCAAAGTTATTCTCTGATGTATAGAAATCAACAACTAAAAGATAACCTGCAGTATAACTATATCTGTAGCTATCGTAAGCAGCTTTGTCTGCAAATGTTACAGTCCATCTAAATAGACCATTTTCAAAACCTACCAGCTTTGCATCTGTAGAATAAGCTTCAAATTCTAAATCAATACGGTCCTCTTCATTGCTTAGTACAGTCACACTGCAAGAAGCCTTAACACCGTTAGCGGATTCAGCCGAGATCACAGCAGATCCTTCAGAAACAGCAGCGACAACACCATCCTTAACTATAGCGACATACTCATTGTCTGAAGACCATTTAAGCTCTGCGTTTATCGCATTTGAAGGAGAAACAGTTGCTTTGAGAGTAATATTTTCCCCTACAAACATTTCAACTTCTGTTTTATCCAAAGCTACTTTGGATACTTCTACAATTTCATCTTTATCATTGCAGGCAAATAGACCTACAAGAAGAAATAATAAATAGCAAATTTTTCTCATAAATTGCATTTTAAATGTTAAACCTCAATTATTCATTATCAAAAGAATACTCCCGGGAATTGATTATTGGTATTTGTTTTTTCGATTATAGTACCCATCTTCCATCCATTGTAAGTTTTAGTACTCCAATCAACCGTAAAGGTTTTATTTTCCCAATATCTGATTATTGAATATCCAGTAAGCAATATATCCAGGTATTCACAATATCCGTACGGATCGTTATTATAATAAGCCTCTCCTACAGTAAACTCATCACCCTCTTCATTATAAGTCAAGCTATAGCTATAAGTAACAGGTATTGAGTAAACTCCCGTATTAACATAAACGGTAAATTTCATAATAGGCGCCCCAGCTTCATCAAACACAAACGCAATGCTTGCTTCTGCAGTATTGGCCATGTTAGAAGAGATAGTGATAAGACGGTAAATAAGATTTGAATTATTTTCGTCAAACAAGCTCTTAAGAGTTGTCATCTGAGTATATTTTCTATCAAGACCAAACAATTTATAGAAAGGTATAACAGATTTATCAGATGCACCCAGTTCAAATGTTGAGCTGCCTAACAATGCGGAGAATTCTCTTTTTGCGGCACTCCATTTAAAACCACTTAACGATTTTCCTGCCACATCGAAAGATTCAGTCAGTTCAATATCATAGCTTGGGCGTATATGAGCGTCAACTGATGACTCGAAAAGTGTTTTACCATCTTTTCCTATATAAGCGATGTCAATAGTACGTTGGTTGAAAATAACGCTTACGTCAATATCACCAGATCTAAAGTAGCAGAATTTATCAGCTTTATAGTTTATCACATTTCTCAGCGCGTTCATCAAACCACCGTTTAAAACGGCTTTCTTCTCTGCAGAGGTTGCTTTACGCATCTTAGCATTAACACGGTTGATGCGTCCTGTCATTGTAAAGACGTCATTAACAAGGCTGTCAATTTCAAAATCAAAATCAGTAGCAAGTCCCTGATTACCCGAACCACCGCTTATTGAGTTGTCAGGATCATTTATAATTGCCAGATACGAATAAGTGTCAAACGCAAGAGTGATTCTCTGTAGCGAACGAATATTGTATGTTGATTTTTTTGGTACAGCGTTTAGATCAGGATGATTAATGTTGTCGGTATACATCGTAACGAAGTTATCATCTGTAAATTCCATAAAAAACTGATAATAACCGTCACTTGTCATAACATCTACCAACCATCCGTTAGGAGCCCCTGCCAGAGTAGATATATAAGAATCAATTGTCTGTTGTACTTTTACGTTTACACTATCTTCAAGGTCTATAATAACCTCTTTTTCACAAGAAGAAAGCATAAACATAAGACTGATTCCGGCGAAAATATATTTTAGAAATCTCATTATCTTTCAATTTTATATAATAGTATAGTATTATTCTGTCGGAGGTGTTTTAATAACCGTATTAACAGCCTCTTGCATGTAGCTTTCAAGCCCTTTCTCTCCGGTTACTGTGTCATCAAGAAAACGGATACCCCATACGTTTTTCATATAAGTTTCCACAACGGCAAGTTTGCGCTGAAGAGCCGATACCGCGTCAACTTTAGTAGACTCAGCTGCAGCTTTCATTATTGTTTTCTCATACCAGTCATAACCATAAACCAGAATCAAAGAAAGCATTTCCACGAAATCTTCATCTTTACCGCTCATTGCGTAATTACTAATGAATCCCAGCTTATAAGCTTCTTCGTTTTTCACTTCCTGCCACCCTGTTGAGTTATAATTACCGGCACTAATTGCCTGATAGCTTTTATCAAACATTATAGTCTGGTGAAGAATGTGAGAGAACTCATGTACTACTGTATGCAGAGCAGACTTAAGTGCTTCTTCATCTTTTGCGTTGAAGTTATTGGCATTAAGCAACAGAATTTTTCTACCACCTTCAGCCTGGCCTAATTTAATCGTTCCGTTATGATACTCGGGGCTACCCGCCAAAACAACTTTTTTAGGTGCTAACAGTTTCATAAAATCAACGCCGGCAGCTTTATTAAATGGCTCAAACCATACGTCTCTCATAGCTGCCATCATAGGTTTTATGGCATTATACTCGATAGGAACCAACTTTGCCGCTACAGAATTAGACATTTGAGACGGATCCCAACGATATACAACTTCAATATTGTAAGGCTCAGTAAAGTTGTCAAACAACCAATAATCAACTTCATTAGGCACTTCGTTTGTACCACCCAATCCGGGGATATTCAAATCATCAGCTATCACCTCTACCTCTCTGCAAGCAGAGAAGCAAAGAGGCAGAACTAATAATAACCCTTTTATTATATTGCTTTTTATTTTCATTTCTATCTTAATAAGACTGTTATACAAAGAATTTATTTCCAAGGATACGGTATGTGCTCATATCTGTTTTTCTGAAGACCTGATAGTATTGTTGTCTCAGGAAGCTGCACTACACGTCTGTCATCATCTGGAGTCAGAGTACTGCTTTCGCCAGATGCCAAAGTGTGTTTTACAGGAATGTTCCAACGAAGAATATCAAACCATCTCATGCCCTCATAAAGGAATTCCATTCTTCTGGCATCAAGAACAGACATTAACAAACCTCTCTGTAACTGTCCTTCAAAATTCGAATATTCAGTAGTAAATCTCGACTTATTAAACTCACTGTTAGAAAAATGACTTGTTGTATTTACTGTTGATTTATAGTAATCTACTACTTTATCTCTTGTATAAGTAAATCTGGCAAGTTCCTCTGTCTGAACACGTCGCTGTACATACATAGTCATATCATGAAGTGCCTTATCGTACTCATTTTTCATTGTATAAGCTTCAGCTCTGGCAAGCAAAGCTTCTTCGAGTCTGAAAAGTGCGATTCTCACGTAAGGCTGACCTGTACCCGGATTTATACTATTAGACTTAAAGTCTTCATATATTTTAGGAACATAAGAAGGAGAATTTGCTGTCCCCCCCGATCCCATAGAGTATGTTGGTAAAGCCCAGTCATATCCGGTAACGTTAGCGCCTGCAACGTCTACAAAGCTATCATAGCTAAATGTGTATCTGATGTAGAAGTTTGAAGCCGTAGTTCTTTCAAGAAGAGAATAAGGTTCGGCGGCAAGGATTACATTTGGATTTTCAGCGTTAGAAAACGCAAGTGCTACTCCTTGATAGCTTGTCGCCTGATCACTTGTAGTATACCAGTCGAATAGATTTTTTCCTACAAAAAGATATGCCAAATCCTGAGGATGTGGAAGAGATTGCTTTGTACCATCTACATTCAACACATAGTCGTCTGTATCGCTGGAAACCAGGTGTGCGAATCGTGTCGGATTAGGTATAAGCTGATTAGCATAATAAATTACATTATCGTAGTCTCTCTCAAACAAAGCAATACGAAGAGCAAGCATCGTTGCCGCGTCTTTTGTAAAGTGAAACTTAGGATATGTATAAGCAGAAGCAGTACCTACATACTTCAACCCCTCTTCAACATCTTTTTTAAGCTGTGCGAAAGTGCTGCTTACAGTACCTCGGCTATACTGTTTATTTGTTTCTTCCTCAATCTCTGTAACATAAGGTATGCCCGGATTGTATTCTCTGCCCGCTTCATCAAAAAAGTTTGAGAATATAGTAAGAAGACAGAAATGCGCATAAGCACGACAAAGAAGAGCTTCTCCATAATAAGGCAGACTCTCTTTAGGAGAACCAAGCTTAATTATTGCATCTATAGCATGATTGGCAGAAGCAATAGCGCTGTAACACGCACTCCAGTAGCTATCAGTATCATCAGCAGTAGATACGTTTGAGTATTCATCCCACTTAAAGCCAGTGTGGTTAAACTGGAATGTCGGACTCATCTGACCTGTAGCAGTAATACCGTGGTCTATCACACCGTCACATCTTGACTCTAAGCTTGCTCCGTAATAACGGCTTGGATAAGCCGAAACAAGCAATGCCTGAATTTTTTCTACGCTGTCTAACTGTGTTCTGTTATCAGGCAGTGTGTCAAGAAAATCACTACATGAAGAAAGACCAGCTGTTATAATAAGAGAATATAATATCTTTTTCATTTGTTTAAAGTTTAAGTTATCAGAAACCAACGTTAAGACTTATAGTATACTGAGTTGTCGTAGGCATAGCCACCCCTCCGGTATTGAAATACTCTGGATCCTGACCGTTAAGACCTTTATCAGCATATATCAACCAAGGATCTTTAACTGTAAATCGTACTGATGTAGTATTAATGAATTTTGTTTTCTTCAATAGTTCTGAAGAGAAATCATAACTTAGTGACAATGATTTAAGTTTGATAAATCCTCCATCTACTACACGTGCGTCAGAGTAGTTATAATTAACGTACGGATATCCTCCTTTACCAAGAGTTATAGACTGGTGCACCCAGTCAACAATAGCCGGAGCTAGATTGTCGCCAGTCATAAGGAATCGATTCTTAAATTCATTTGACATTGCGTCAAGGTCACTATAAGCCTCTTTAAACGCAGGAGTCAGACGCAATTTATTGCCACCCTGATATGTAAAGAATGCATTGAATGTCACCTTCTTGTATCTCACAGAAGTATTAAAACCTCCTGTAAATTTAGGGTCTACAGAACCTTCATACTTAAGGAAGTCTGTCTCTCCGCCCTGCATGTTTACGTCTTGTGTTTCTTCTCCGTTGGCATTGAAGAATAACGGAACACCTGTTTCAGGACAGATACGAGAGAATGGTATTGAGAAAAGACTGTTTACAGGATAACCAGACTTATTACCACCTTCAGATCTTACAAGAGCCTGCACCATTGGTTGGTCTTTAGCATTCTTGATTGTATTTGTAGAGTAACCATAAGTAAAGTTAGCGCTCCAGTCAAAATCTTTAGTTCTGATAATAGAACCACCGATAGAGAAATCATATCCATAAGAATCAAGATCGGCATAGTTAGCAAGTTTCCATGTCTGACCTCCGATACCTGATGTCTTGATATAGGCAATCAAATCGAAGCTATTGCGTTTGAAATAGTCGAACGATAAGTTTAGTCTATTATTGAAGAGTCCTAAATCAGCACCAACATTAAACTGATAACTTTTCTCCCAAGTCAGCTCTTTGTTGGCAAGTGAACTGATTGTTATCTGGTTTTCAATATACCCCGGACGATATACAGGAGAGCTGTAATATACAGCCGCTGCATTTGATGTAGACGGCATACTCGCGTTAAGACCGTAACTAAGACGACCACTTAAAGTACTGATCCAGTCAATATCTTTTATAAACTCCTCATTATGGGCATTCCATTTTGCACCAAAGTTCCATGTAGGCAACCATCTTGAAGATGTACTTGCACCAAGTGAGTTGGTTCCATCGTAACGGATTGTACCTGAAATTGAGTATCTGCGATCGAACGCGTAATCGGCATTAGCATAAAAAGCCACAAAGCGGTCTCTATATGTAGAAGCAGAAAACATCTCCATCTGACGATCACTCATCATCTGATAAAACAAAGGATTATTGTCTACTACACCACCCATGTTGTACTGATAACCGGCCTGAATAGCAGTCTCGGCTTCTCTGTCAAGATATTTAACCTGAGTTCCTGCAAGAGTACTCAATTCATGAGTGTAACGACCTGTCCATACTTTATTGTAAGCAAGAGATGCTCTCACTTCATAGTTAAGAAGCGTGTAGTTTGTAGTATTGTAAAAACCGCCCTTTTTCATAACAGATACAGGTTCTGCGTCAAGGTCGTCAGGATTTCTCCACAAATACTGGTTTCTTTCTCGAATAGTAGAGTTACCATCCGCACGGTATGCACCTGCAACGTTTGAGTTTTCTGTAATTTTATGAATCTGGTCACTTTTTACATAACGCAACATACCAATTGCGCTGAACTTAAGACCTTTAAATATATTATAATCAAAAGTACCCTGAGTTTTAGCGTCAATTACATTAAGTTCAATTTTATTATTCTCAAGTTCGTCAAGAATATTAAACGGTGCAAAATTCATTGTGATATACTCCAATTCGCCGTTATTTGCAAAAGGACGCAAAGTACGACTTGTATTAAGAGCATAGCTGAAAGGGTTTATATCAAAATCACGTGACCACGCACCACTTACCGGGTCTACTCCGCGCTCATAAGAACCGGGAGCTATCTGCTGACGAAGAGAAGCAACAGCCTGGAATCCAACATTTACTTTACTACTTACCTCATATTCATTGCGAAAATTAATAGTATAACGCTGCACCTCATCTGCAATAGACCAACCGGCATCAGACAACATACTCATTGAAGCATATGTCTGAGATTTTTCAGTACCGGTAGACACACTTACAGAGTGTTCCTGCATAACATTGTTTGTAAACAACAGGTCAAACCAGTTTGTATTATTTTTTGCGTAACCTAACAAAAAGGCTTCTCTTGCTTCTTTTGTATTTGCTAATCCAAATCCGTTTTCCGGATCATAACGGTTAATGGCATTATACATCAATCCGTAAACACCTGAACTCGCGTTGTTTACAATATCCTGAGAAAGAAGTCCTTTTCTTTCAAGCTCTGAATACACAGACATCTGATCAGCAGAGTTCATGATATCATAGTTTGAATAGTGAGGCTTCTCGCGTATTGTATAATTTCCAGAATAAGTAATGCGAGGTTTTCCCTCTTTACCTTTCTTTGTTGTAATTACCACAACACCATTCATGGCTCTTGCACCGTAAAGAGCTGTCGCGGCAGCATCTTTAAGAATATCAAAAGACTCAATATCAGAAGCATTAATACCGGCTACGGCTGAACCTAAAAGCGTTGTGGGGTCACCACTTGACAACTGATCGTTTGAAATATTTACGATATCCTCAAGTACAACACCGTCTACAACCCAAAGAGGTTTATTTTCACCACTAAGAGATGTTACACCGCGCACACGAACTTTAGGCGCAGAACCAAATGTACTCGATACATTCTGTACAGATACACCGGCTACCTGCCCCTCAAGCATTCGACTCACATCGGTAATACCACCTGTAGCTATGTCCTCAGCCTTTAGTTTTACAGAAGATCCTGTAAAAGTTTCTTTCTTCGCTTGTTTAAACCCGGTAACTACGACACCGTCAAGCTCCTGGACATCTCTGTTTAGTTTCACAACTACACTTTTCTGTCCTGATTTAATTACAATTTTCGAACTTTTATATCCCAGATAAGAGATATTAATAGTGTTATGATCTGACGGCATAGTTATGCTGAACTTACCATCAAAATCGGTTATCGTACCGACACTTGTCCCTTGTACAATAACATTCCCCCCTATGATCGGACTATCGTCGTCCGCATCAAAAACAATCCCATCTACCCTTGTCTGGGCAAATATGGTTGTCAAGCATAAATGCATTAGAATTAATAACAGATACCTTTTTTTCATAGAAAACGTATAATATAACATTGAATAAATTTAACGTAATCACTATTAATCTTAATGTAATATGACTAACATATGAAAATATTAGTTTTGGGTGCACATTAACTAATCATCATAAAACCGTGACAAAAGAATCTACTTAGGAGTTTTTATTTGCATATTATACCAATACCGATGGTACCATTAACACTTAATAATAAAAATAGAGTTATATGACATAGCAGCAAAACACATAATATCCAGATCGGAAGAGCACACGTCTGAACTCCAGTCACCGCTCATTAT
>CAMTOT010000038.1 GCA_947074165.1 uncultured Bacteroidales bacterium | reverse complement strand
CGAGATAATGAGCGGTGACTGGAGTTCAGACGTGTGCTCTTCCGATCTACTTACGATAGATCATATAATATGGATGGGTAACCTGCCCACTCTGCATGAGAGAGCGGCAAAAGCAGGTATAAATGATGTGAGACCTTATAATGAGTTCGCAAGAAAAATAGAAGATGCTATTAAGGCGGGCAGGGATATACATATATTACCGGCATACCGCGCAGAACATAAACTAAAACTTTCTGATCTTGGTCTTGGCAATACACAACCTTCTATAGAATTTATAAAAGGTGTGGTAAATCTTAGAAATTATAAATCGGAAGAGGAGATAACGGAGATTGAGAAGGCATGTGATATAACAGCGGATATGCATATAGCAGCTATCAGAATGATACAGCCTGGTGTGACTGAAGCAGAGGTAGCCGCAACAATAGAATATATAGCTAAGAAAAACAACGCTGAACTATCCTTCCCTACTATAGCTACCATAAACGGACAAACTCTGCACAATCACTATCACGGGAATAAAGTGAAAGAAGGAGATCTGTTTCTAATAGATGCAGGGGCAGAGACACAGATGGGTTATGCAGGTGATATGTCATCTACTGTAGCCGCTACAGGTGTATTTACACAACGCCAAAAGGAAATATACGAAATACAGAATCTTATGCACACTAAATCGGTAGAGGCTCTGCGTCCGGGCATAAGATTTGAAGAGGTATATGATATATCCGCACTCGCTATGGTGGAAGCAATGAAAGAGATCGGACTAATGAAGGGTGATGCGCAGGAAGCTGTAAGAAGAAACGCTCATGCGCTATTCTATCCTCACGGACTGGGACACATGATGGGACTTGACGTGCACGATATGGAGAATCTTGGCGAAAAATGGGTTGGATATGACGGTAAAGATAAGAGTACGGAGTTTGGACGTAAGTCTTTACGCCTTGGCAGGGAACTTGAACCGGGATTCGTACACACTATTGAGCCGGGAATATATTTCATACCGGAACTTATTGACCTTTGGAGATCACAGAAGAAATTTGAAGAGTTTATCAATTATGACGTAGCGGAAACATACAAGGATTTCGGCGGCATAAGAAACGAGGAGGATTATCTGATAACAGAAACAGGAGCGCGCCGACTTGGTAAGAAGATTCCTCTTACTCCGCAGGAGATAGAAGAGTGTCGTAAATAAAAGAATATAACATATATAATAAAGAGAATATTGAGTCTGATGCCTTAATTGGCACCAAACTCAATATTCTCTTTTGTTTTTGAATGTACCTGTTTATAGTCTGAAGGCGACATACCGTATAACTCCTTAAACGATGTTGAAAAATGAGACAGAGTATAAAAGCCCGTAGCATAAGCGACTTCCGATATATTAAGATTCTTTTCAGTGAGAAGAGTGGCTGCCTGTTTAAGTCGTATATTTCTTATGAAATCACGAGCAGGCAGATTAGTTAGCTCTTTTAGCTTACGGTGTATATGCACACGGCTCAATCCGACATTATCGGCAAGCATCTGAACATTAAGTTCGGAATTATCTATATTCTCATTTATCACCTTTAATATCTTAGACATGAGAATCTCATCCGAAGATTTCATCTGAATCTTATTAATCTTGTCATCAGGGTGCTGCGTCCCGCTGAAACGGGTTTTAAGCAAACGCCTGTTGGTAATAAGATTTGATATCGTACTTTTTAATGTGTCGGTATTAAACGGTTTTACAATGTAAGCATCGGCTCCCACAGACAGACCTTCCATTTTATCCTCCTCACGGATACGGGCAGTGAGCAGAATAACAGGAATATGATTTATATTGATATTCTGTTTTATCTTACGGCAGAGTGTGAATCCGTCTATACCGGGCATCATAACATCGGAAATAACGATATCAGGTTGTAAGGCTATTATCTTGTCGTAAGCGTCTTTGCCATTGGCGGTAGTGGTCACTTTAAAGTCTGAAGACAGTTCTGCAATAAGATAGTCGCAGATCTCCTGTTCATCTTCCGCTATAAGAACTCTCAGATTTGTTTTTGATTTCTCTTTCTTATCACTACTATCCGGCATTAACTCAGTTATATTATCAAGTGGAAATTTTCTCACCGCGTCTCTGTATGGTAGCTGCACAGTTGAAGTGTCAATCTGGTCGGCACACAAATGAGAGCAACCGGAAGGTATTCTTATTACAAAGCGGCTGCCATCTGAATCGTCGCGGTTTTCAGCATATATAATGCCTTTGTGAAGATTTACCAGAGAGCGGCAAAGATGCAGACCAATCCCCGTGCCCTGACTTTCATTGCCCGCATTGTCGTTTATCTGATAGAATCGCTCGAATATTCGCTCTATTTTACTTTCATCTATGCCTGAACCAGTGTCTGAAACTGCAATCTGAAAATAATTTCTAAGCGGCAAGTCGTATGACTCCTCATAGCCTGTGGATAGACACACATCTACCGCCCCGTTTTCAGGAGTAAACTTGAATGCGTTAGAAAGAATATTCATCAGAATCTTATCAAAGTTATTAACGTCTATCCATACGGGCAGCTCTGACATGTCATGAGTAAATGAAAATGAGATATTCTTCTTCTGGGAAATATAGTCGAATGTAAACATCATATCCTCAATCATAGCTACCATATCTGTCTTATGATAATTAAGAATCATCTGCCCTTTATCAAGTTTACGAATATCCATAAGCTGATTGACAAGACGTAATATTCTCTGAGCATTACGATATATCATAAAATAGGTATTATGATTCTCCTTATCATTCTTTTTGATAAGCTTCTCAAGGGGATTAATAATGAGAGTCATTGGGGTGCGTATCTCATGAGAAATATTTATAAAAAACTGCAATTTCGCTTCATTGAGTTTTTCAGCGTGAGTACGCTCCATAATCTCATGCTTATGGCGAATTCTGAAAAGTACGTAGTTGATGATACCGTAAATAAACATCAGCATTAAAAGTACATACGCACAATATGCCCACACGGAACGATACCACGGAGGTGTAATAAATATAAAGAATGTGCGTATGCCTGACAATGACTCGCAGTTATTTGCCTGCACCTGTAGTGTATAGCTGCCCGGAGGAAGGCTATTGTATGTTACTGAATTGGCCCCGGGCGGAAGAAGGCTCCACTGCGTACTAAGTTCTTTAATCCTGTAGTTGTAAATAATCTGCTCAGGCTTATCATACTGCAAAGTGGAAAAAGCTACAGTAAAGGTGTTATCCTGATGAGACAAAGTAAATACTTCAGCTTCGGATACGGAAGATGCTATGACAGGTTTATTTCCGGAAATAGTATTTGATGTAACATGACCGGAGGAGATAATGAAATCTGTGATTATAATATCTGTATTAAGCTCAGTCTGACGAATATCGTTAGGATAAAATGAGGTTATGCCATTTACTCCGCCGAAATACATTTTTCCGTCAATGTCTTTGAAGAAAGCGCCATGAAAAAACTCATTACCCTGAATACCGTCTCGCAGGTAAAAGCTTACAACATTTTTTGTTTTCATGTCAAAGCGGCAAAGCCCGTTGTAAGTACTCAGCCAAAGATTATAATTATCATCTTCATTGATAGCGCACACAGCATTATTTGGAAGTCCGTCGGCTGTAGTGTATGTTGTAATCTTCTCTGTTTTCTTATCAAAGCAAATAAGACCTTCGGTTGTACCTGCCCATATATCGCCGCGAGAGTCCTCAATTATGGCATGAGTAATACAGCCGGTAGTAAGGATGTTTGAATTACGGTAATTTATAAAGCTACCATTGAGCGGATTGAAACAGCTAAGCCCCTTATGATGGCCAATCCAGACCATACCGCTTCGATCAATATATAAAGTATTGATCCAGTTGTTGACAAGTTCGTTCTTTAAAGTATCATTAGGAGTCTGAGAAACCCGGTATGACTTAATTGATCTGTCAGAAGGATTATAATGATAAAGCCCCGAACCAAAAGTTCCTATAAATAAAGAACCGTCGGCGGCTTCTGCTATAGCATTTACGTTTTTAATATCAGGAAAGTGAAGCGAATGTGTCTTGCCGCTTTTTTTATTGAGGACAATTATATTTTTATCATGAGCACCAAGCCACAAATTACCTTTCTTGTCATCGTAGAAACATGGCACGTAAGCGGGTATATCATCAGACCCGTAACCTGGTGCTAAATGGCGTATTCTTTTATACTCACTATCAAGCATATAAACACCTTCACCGTCGGAACTAACCCACAGAGAACCATCACTGTCTTTGAACATCGATACTACGCTGTTTAAACCTATGGGGTTGTTGAGCGAGCGATTGCCGCAATAATTAAAACTATTGCCTGAAGCTCCTGTAAAGTATATGCCTTTATGGAAAAGACCGATCCAAAGATTCTTGTCTCTGTCTTCAAACAGGCTGTGTACTTTCCCACAGCTAAAATCATGCGAAGTGTTGTTGGTAAGATATTCCTCAAGACAACCTGTCTCCGCATTGTATTTTTTTACTCCCTGAGCATTACAACCAACGAGCAATACTTCATTTATAACTGATAATGTGTAAACGGAAAGAGGAGTGCCTCCGGGTGAAGGCACGGGGATAAATCTGTTTTCCGAAGAAATGAGACGCATAAGTCCGTGTTTTTTCGTACCCACAAATAGTTGTTCGGAAGAGTCCCGGATTATAGCTGTGACCGCATCACTTACAATGTCAGGCACTTTATATGTATGGTATTCATTTGTGGACGGATTGAAAGATGCTACTCCGGCAAACTCAGTGCCAATCCATAAAACACCTGACGCGTCTTCGTATATACATGAAACAAACGGAGATGGGACATAAGGAGCTAAATCATCATAAAATGAGGCGGAATGAGAAATTGTATCCATAATAAACACACCCTGTCCTGCCGTTGAGAATAGTATATCACCATTGCGTAATGTAGTAATATGGGTAATATGCGGTATATGACGATCTGTGCCGTGATACATAGGTATCTCAATAAATGAATCTGTAGCGCGGTCGTATCTCATCAAGCCGTTATAGCATCCGACAAGAAGTCCGTAGCCCGGCACTTCAGATATCGTTCTGATATAATTATTCTTTAGAGATGTAGTATCGGATGAATTATGATTATATACGGTAAAATTGAGTCCGTCGAATTTATTGAGCCCATATTGAGTAGCTATCCATATATAACCTTCATTGTCCTGATAAATCTGATTAATCAAGGTGCTTGAGAGTCCGTCTTCAGTAGAATAAAAACGTCCGACCTGAGAAAACAGAGGGTACGGGATAATAATTAAGAATAGAAGTATTCCTATAAAGTGGTTTTTCATGTATAAAGAGGTTTTGATATGTAAGCAAATATAGTAATTTAGAGATATCCATGAATGATAACATATTGATAAAAAGATGTTTTAAATAGCTTTTGATATATAATGATACGGAGAAAGAAGGAATTGTTACACTTTAAAAAAGCAATGTTACGATATAAAGGGTATAGGAAACTACATGAAAAATGATTTGAGAGGTTAATCGATAAGTTTGTAATATGACAATGTACCAATGAAAAACTTTATAATACCAGAAACATGAAAACTTAGAGGACAAACTTATCAGTTACAGAGAAGAAACGAAGAGAGCACTTAATGTTTAAATTAAAATTCATTATGAAAAGCACAAACTATTATTTAAAAACCTTCGGGTTAATTTTTATCTTATTTTTTATACCAATTCTGATTTACGCTCAGAATATAACAGTTAAGGGTGTAGTGAAAGACACTCATGGTGAGTTAATAACCGGAGCCAGTGTAGCGGAGAAAGGGACTACCAATGGGACTATAACAGATATAGACGGTAAGTTCAGCCTTAACATGGATGCTAACGGGACTCTGAATATATCTTTCGTAGGATACAAACCGGAGACGGTTAAAGTAAACGGCAAAACATCATTTAATGTAACTCTTGGCGAGGACAATGAGCTTCTTGATGAAGTAGTAGTAGTCGGTTACGGTACACAGAGGAAGAGTGACGTGACCGGAGCAATAGTGTCTGTCAACGATAAATCACTGAGGGAGATACAGTCTGCGAATATTTCTCAGGCTCTTCAGGGCAGACTGCCTGGTATATCTATATCTCAGACATCTACGCGCCCGGGACAGAGCGGACAGATACGAATAAGAGGCAGCCGCTCGCTTAACGCGTCAAATGACCCGCTTATAGTACTTGACGGGATACCTTTTGAGGGTTCAATGAACGATATTAATCCATCGGATATAAAGAGTATAGATATTCTGAAAGATGCCTCGGCAACGGCAATTTACGGTTCGAGAGGAGCTAATGGCGTGATACTTGTGACTACGTCGAGAGGCGAAGCCGGCAAGGCGCGGGTAACATATAATGGGTCTTACGGTATAAAGGACATATATAAAAAGTATGAGGTATTTAACGGAGAGGAGTTTACAAGACTTCGCAATATAGCCGGGGCTTATACTAACCTACCCCAGGAACAAGCAATGGTAGACGCAGGAATGGAAACAGACTGGCAGGATTTGATGTATCAGACGGGGTATGTAACCCAACATGACGTGGGCCTGAGCGGAGGTAATCAGAAAGGTAAATACTCATTCGGTATAGGATATTATGATGAGACGACGGTATTGCCGGGACAAGGTTTTAAACGTCTTTCTTTGAAAACAACTATTGACCAGGAGATTGGGAACTGGCTGAAGGTTGGAGTTACCACAAATACGTCTTACGGAATAACAGATGGGGAAAGCGCCAGCTTTATGTATCAGCTTGTAACATTGTCGCCTCTATCACCGGCCTTTAATGAGGACGGCAGCTATTATACACAGCCATCATATCCGAATGAAAATTACTATAATCCATTGTTTATTAATAATGATGACAGCTGGGAGCAAAAAAGAAAGAGGTTTAGCTCTTTCAATTCTCTTTACGGAGAAATAAACTTTACAGATTATCTGAAATACCGTATTAATGTAGGGTTGAGTTACAGACAGGATAACTACGGGCATTTCTATGGTTCGGCAACACCGTTCAGAAACGGAGAGATATCTCAGGCTGCTGTACAGAACGCATTGTCTACTTCATGGACTGTTGAGAATCTGCTTTATTTTGAGAAGACGTTTAATAAGAAACATAAGCTTAATCTGACTGGTATGTATTCGGCTCAGGAGAGTATGGCACATACATCTTATATGGAAGCGACCGATCTGATAGCTGATTATATGCTTTATTATAATCTTGGACATTATAATACGGAGAACGGAAGCGCTACTATACCGGCAGGTAACCAGAGCTACTATAAAACCGGGCTCCTTTCATATATGTTTAGAGCCAATTATGGTTATGATAACCGATATGCGGTAACTGTGACCGGTAGACGTGACGGTGCTTCGGTACTTGCGACCGGACATAAATGGCATACTTATCCTGCGGCGGCATTTGCATGGAACGTTTCGAATGAGGAATTTGCTAAAGACTGGAGCTGGCTTGATATGATGAAACTACGCTTCGGATACGGACAAACGGCCAATCAATCAGTAGGAGCCTACTCTACTCTGGGTAGTCTGACTCAGAACAAGTATAACTTCGGGGATAATTATTCTTATGGGTATTATGTTTCGTCGCTTGCAAATTCTTCTCTTGGATGGGAACATACAGATACTTACAACTTAGGTCTGGACTTTTCTGTCTTAAACAGCAGATTGAGTGGTAGTATTGAGTACTATACTCAAAATACAAAGGATCTTCTTTTAAATAAATCACTCCCTTCTACATCAGGTGTGCCTGGTAATGTGATGGTAAATCTTGGGGAAACAGAGAACTGGGGTATGGAGTTTTCGTTGAGCGGTAAACTTATAGAGACGAAGGATTTCTCATGGAATCTTGACGCGAATATCTATTTCAACAGAAATAAGATAGTGAAACTTGACGGCGAAATAACTCAGGATGAGGGTAACGGTTGGTTTGTAGGTCATCCTATTGATGTGATTTATGATTATAAGAAACTTGGAATATGGCAGCTTGATGAAGCAGACGTGGCAGCAAAATATGGGTTTGAGCCAGGAGATATTAAGATTGCAGATATTGATAATAACGGAGAAATTAATACTGACGATAGAACAATCATTGGAAATTATGAGCCAAAGTTTGAGGGAGGCTTCACAAGTAGAATGGCTTACAAAAATTTTGACTTCACGATAGTTGGGTTTTATCGCGTAGGAGGAACACTTGTTTCTACTATTTATCAGCCACAATCTTACGCAAATATGCTACAGGGCAGGAGAAATCAGATTAAGGTGGACTACTGGACACCAACAAATCCAACCAACGCTTTCCCTAAGCCATCATCACAAGACAGACCGGGAGGTTCGAAGAGTGAGTATTCGAGTACGCTTGGATATTATGACGCGGGATTTTTGAAGATTCGTTCTGTAACGCTTGGATATACATTCTCTGACAAGCTACTAAAAAACACAGGTATAGCTTCGGCAAGGGTGTACTGCACTTTACAAAATCCATTGACTTTGTTTTCGGAGTATATGAATAAAGTGGGAGGTATAGACCCAGAGGCGACAGGCAAGGGAAATCAGGGATCGGGATATTCTGGTCCGATACAATCACGGCAGCTGACTGTAGGTCTGAACACACCATCAACGCGTAACTATCTGTTTGGAGTTAATATATCATTCTAAATTAACCTTAAATGAATAATAAAATGAAATCTATATATAAAATCGGAATTTATATGTGCTCGCTGGCTATGCTTACCGGCTCTTGTACAGATATACTTGATGAACAGCCGAGATCAAACTTTACACCGGATTTTTTCCAGACGGCTCAGGGTATTGAATATGGTCTGACAGCTGCGTATTCGGCTTTACGCTATCAATATGGTCCTGAAGGCGCGATGAGTCTGACTGTGGTGGGAACTGATGAGTCGACTTACGGAGGTGACGGAGGAGCAAAGGATCTGAATGATTACGGATCAGCTGTAAATAATAATGGGCATTTACAAACTCCATGGAACAGAAATTACACTTATATCAATACTTGTAACGGGATTTGTGAGTTTGGACCAACAACAGGGCGAGATGATCTTGTAGCAGAGGCACGGTTTTTAAGAGCACAGTATTATTTTAATCTGGTGTCGACATTCGGGGGTGTACCTCTTGATCTTGGTTCAGGAAAACTTAAGTTTAATAGTTCGGCTGTGACTACAAGCGTTAGAAACAGCGCAATCGAGGTATATGAAGCTATGCTGAGTGACTTTATCGCAGCCTCAGAAGATTTGCCGGACAAACCGGCTATCGGGCATGTTGGTAAAGCGGCGGCACTGCATTTCGTAGCCAAGACTTATCTCGCGATGGGGTGTTACTATGAATATGATTATACTAATGAATTGAACGGAGCCACTAATATTGGTAAGGCGAAGGAGTGTTACGGCATGGCTTTGACTTATGCACAAAGGCTTATTGATAACCAGGGACAGTACGGTGCTTCTCTTTGCGGCTCATTCGCTGAAGTAAATAAGGATCAAAACGAACATAATAGTGAGGTGCTGTTTCTTGTAGAGCATTGTAATGATTATACATTTGATGAATCGGCGGCTGGCTCAGGAGGCGTAGATGCGGGATTGAAAGAGAATCGTTCGAATTTTATGATGTGTCCGTATTATGAGGCTCACGGAAACTATACTAATGGTGGCAATCCGTTTGTGAGATCGACAGAGTACGGCAGGGGATGGAGACGTTTTATACCTACGAAGTGGCTTCTTGAAAGCGCTTTTGCAGATAAGATTAATGACTCGAGATATTATGCTACTTTTCAGAGTGAATGGTTTGCGAATAAAACAGAGGAACAATTGGGCAGTGTAAAAAATGAGAATGGCGAGGTAGTGAAGCCGGGTGAGTTGGCTATGTACATGCCGGGCTATGACATAAAAGACGCAAATATGCCTGCAGTTATAAAAAGTAAGATTGAGACGGCGACTGCAGCTGGCGCGAGGATATGGTCGCCGGGGGAATATACACCAAATATGTTTCCTTCTAATTTGAAATATAACGCACCATCAAGGAATGCAGTTAATGACGCGTCTAACAGACCATTTCTCGTTGCTAAACTTTCGGAAACTTATCTTATAGCTGCCGAAGCCGCATTGAAATCGGATGCTGATCCGACGGGGTTTGTAAATGTACTGCGTGAAAGAGCTGCTATGGGCTCACTTATTGCTGAAACAGAAGGCCTGGATAAGGCAATAAGCGCAATGAGAGTGACTAGAGGTGATATTGATCTTGATTTTATCCTTGATGAAAAATCAAGAGAGTTATGCACAGAACAACATAGATGGTTTGATCTGGTAAGGACTAACAAACTTTATGAGCGCATCACGAGCGGAAAGAATTCGTGGGGATACGCGGGACGTTCAGATTCTGAGAATTCGAAGGCGGCGGATAATCTGAGAGCAGCGAATAATATGGGTCGACATTTTAATTTACGACCGATACCTCAGTCGCAGATTGACGCTATGACGGGGGCAAATAAGGAGAGTTATCAGAATCCGGGTTATTAAATATTTAATTGAATTAATACTATGAATTATAAATATATTATTCCGGCATTGGTGATTGTGTCGCTGATGCTTAATAGCTGCCAGGATGATATGGTAGATACAGCTGGCGCGGTAAAATATCCTGATAATGGCAATGGAGTGACTCTGAAAGGTATGGGCGCTAAGGCTGGCATAAAAATGGGCGTTTCAGTGACAGCCGAGGGACTGAGGGATGAAAAACAGGCACAAATTGTAGCGACTGAGTTTGATAATATAACTTTTGGCAATGAGTTGAAGCATAGCTCGGTTGTGCTTGATGACGGAACAATGAATTTTAGCGCGGCAGATGAGATGATGGAATGGGCAAAGAGGGTGAATGTAGCTGTGTTCGGACATACTCTTGTATGGCATTCCCAGCAATGTGTAGGTTATCTTAATAGTCTTGTTGGCGATAAAGGCAATGCTGAGGTTTCAGTGAATTTGATTACTAATTCTGATTTTGAGACTGATGCTTCAGGGTATTCGATATTTAATGCAGATGATAAATCACAAAGCCTTTATTGTACGGATTTGCAATATGTATATGCGGGGAACGGATGTTTGCAGTTTGTGCAGGGATCATCTAACGCAGGTAATCAATGGAAAGGTCAGGTGAATGTAGCGTTCAGCCAGGATATAATAGCCGATAATGAGTATAGGGCGACCTTTTATATAAGAAGTAAAGCGGGATCAGGATCGGGAAGATGTTCGACAACGGGTAAGTCTCATTATCAGGGAGACTTTAATGTGAGTGAGGAGTATACTAAAATTACATGGATATGGGTTGCCGAAGGTGGAGAGACAGGGCTTTGCTTTGACCTCGGGGCAGTAGCTAATACTTATTACATTGATAATGTAAAGGTGGAAAACCTGACTGATCCTTATAATGGGGCTACTTATAATTATATACCTAATGGAACACTGGATGCGGGCAGTACCGGCTGGAGCATTTTTAATGGAGATAAATCACAGAATTTATATTGCGGCGATCTTCAGTTTGTAAGAAGTGGTGACGGTTGTATGAAGTTTATTCAACCTACAACAAATCAGGGAGGACAATGGAAAGGACAGATAAATACAGGATTTGTTGAATCACTGACGGCTGATGAAGTATATAAACTTAAATTCTATATAAGGTGTGAAAGTGGCGTTGGTTCAGGTAGATGTTCAACTACCGGTAATGCTCAGTATCAGGGTGACTTTGATGTGACGGATGAATATAGAAAGATTGAATGGGAAATAACATCTAATGGAGAAGAAACCGGTTTGTGTTTCGATCTTGGAGCTGTGGCAAACACGTATTATATAGATGATATCGAACTGGTACCAGCGAGATTTACGGCAAGTAAGGTTGCATCAGCAGGTATAAGCAGAAACTCAGCGTCGGATATTGATAATTCGGCTATTCGAAATGCTATGATTGAGTATATTAATGCTGCGGTAGGTCGTTACAAAGGTAATATATATGCATGGGACGTGGTGAATGAACCTATGGCCGATGGCTTGAGCGGACTTAGATCAGGATCGAATACAGAAGGTGGTAAGATATTTATGTGGGCGGATTATCTTGGAAGAGAGTATGCAGCTGATGCTTTTCAGGCAGCTTATAACGCGGATCCGGATGCGGTACTATTCATTAATGATTATAATCTTGAAAGTAATTCTGCAAAATTGGATTCTTTGATTAACTATGTATATGAAACTAACAAGATACTTGAGGCAAGAGGCTCAAATGCGAGAATACATGGTATAGGTACTCAGATGCACATATCTTATGATTCATATACGGGTATTTGCAGTATGTTTGAGAAACTGGCAACAACCGGCTTACAAGTCAGAATATCTGAGCTTGATGTAAAGGTAAATAGCAAGAAAGCCATAAATTATGTGCTAAAAAATGAAGATGAAGAGTTTCAGGCTAAGATGTATAACTGGGTTGTAGAGAAATATAGAAATATCATTCCTAAATCGCAACAATATGGTATTACTATTTGGGGTGTAGATGATAGTGGTACATGGCTGGATGATTATGATAAGAAATTGTTTTATTGTCCTCTACTTTGGAATGGTCAATTGGAGAAGAAACAAGCCTATCATGGAGTTATAGAGGCATTAAAGTGAATATACATATTATATTAATGCGAATATATATTATTACTTAAACGTAGTCTATTATGTAAAGGAAGACTATTATGTAAATACAGGTTATAAGTAATAATTAAAAAAGTGTTAGGGCTGAATATGCATTTACGTGTTGTACCTTGATCAAAAGAGTGAGGGATTAAGAAGATATTTTATAATGAGCATATTAAGATTTGCATATTCAGCTATTATTCATATAATAAGAAACTAAAAAAGGCTATCCAAAACTGGATAGCCTTTTTATATATAGTATTGAATATTATATTATTCAGCTGCTGCTTCAGTAGCAGGAGTTTCAACTGCAGGAGCGTCAGCTTTCTTTTTAGAGCGACGTGTTCTTGTAGCTTTTTTCTCTGCTTTTTCTTTAAGCATGTTCTCATTGTAATCAACAAGTTCAATCATCGCTGTTTGAGCGTTATCACCAAGACGGTTACCAGTCTTAAGGATACGTGTATAACCACCTGGGCGGTCAGCGATTTTTTTAGAAACTTCCTGGAACAATTCTGTAACCACATTTTTATCCTGAAGGTAGCTAAATACAACACGACGTGAGTGTGTAGTATCTTCTTTAGCACGGTTGATAAGTGGTTCAACATATACTCTCAATGCTTTAGCTTTCGCCAAAGTAGTGAAAATTCTCTTATGCATAATCAAAGAAGTAGCCATGTTAGCAAGCATTGCTTCACGGTGACTCTTTGTACGCCCAAGGTGATTGAATTTTTTATTATGTCTCATCGTTATTATTACTCTTTATCTAGTTTATACTTCGAAATATCCATTCCGAATGACAAATTTAGGCTAGCAAGAAGTTCGTCCAATTCAGTTAGTGACTTTTTACCAAAGTTACGGAATTTAAGAAGATCTGTTTTATTGAAAACAACAAGTTCTCCTAGTGTTTCAACATCAGCAGACTTCAAACAGTTCAATGCTCTAACAGACAAGTCCATATCGACAAGTTTAGTTTTAAGCAATTGTCTCATGTGAAGTACTTCTTCATCGAACTCTTCATTACCATCAACATCAGAAGTCTCCAAAGTAATCTTTTCATCAGAGAATAACATGAAATGATAGATAAGAATCTTCGCAGCCTCTTTCATTGCGTCCTTCGGATGAATAGATCCATCGGTCGTAATTTCAAGTAGATCGGAAGAGCGTCGTGTAGGGAAAGAGTGTACGTCCTGGTGTAGA
>CAMTOT010000037.1 GCA_947074165.1 uncultured Bacteroidales bacterium | reverse complement strand
CTACACCAGGACGTACACTCTTTCCCTACACGACGCTCTTCCGATCTATTTATCAGGGCACTAAGCGAAGCAATCTGAGATTTAATAACTCCTGCATATTGCTGTTGATAATACAGGTCCGCTATATTTTTTCTTAATTCAAATTTCAATTCAAGAAGAAGATCCTCAAACTTTGCCATAGATATCTCCTTTGATATTTTTTCTATTTTGATGAAATTCGACCGTTTTCCTGAAATGACTACAGACTGACTTAATTCTGCAGAGAATTCTTTCTCCTTATACTTCCACAGATTGATATCAGAGACACTAATTGTGGGGTTATTCCATAGCCTGGCCTGGGTTATAGCTGCATCAGAAATAGAAATATTCATTTTCTCGGCAATAAGCAGGAGATTACGCTCAAGGAACATTTGTTCAAGATTATCTCCTGTATAAGACACAGTCTTAAAAGGTTTAATTTCTGTATTGATGTCTGATTTAAGGGCTAACGGATAACACAGAAAAATAAACGATAGTATTTTGAAGGATCTCATCATTTTTTTTTATTGCAAAACTATTGTCAAGCATGCTAAATCATAGTTAGCGGATTGTTAGATTTTTATTAGAATTTCATTAGAAAATATTTCCCATTGATTTTTTCCATAAATTTGCGTTTATCTGAAATATTATATAACGACAAATGTGTAGCTTATGGCTGATATTCTTATTGTAGAGGATGAACTAAGAGTTTCGGGATTACTGGACAAAGGTCTTTCTGAATGTGGGCATACGGTAAAAACTGCAGCCGATATCACGTCAGCAATGATGTGCTTTACTTCTCATGAATTTGATATAATAGTCTGTGACGTTATACTACCAGACGGTAGCGGATTTGATTTCTGCCGTGATGTAAGAATTATGGATTCTGATATCCCGATTATAATGCTAACTGCTCTTGGAACGACAGATCATAAATTATCAGGATTTGATTCCGGCGCGGACGACTACATGGTAAAACCGTTTGACTTCAGGGAATTAAATGCCAGAATAAATGTACTTCTCAAAAGAAAAAAGGATAAAATTGCGTTGAGTGATGAACTTGTATATTCCGATCTTAAGATAAATGTACATACGGGGAATGTGTCTCGAGGTGATATCTCCATTACCCTTACGCCGAAAGAATATAATCTACTTCTGTTTTTTATGAGAAACCCCGAACGGGTTCTTTCCCGTAGTGAAATAGCAGAAAAAGTATGGGATACTCATTTTGATACCGGCACAAACTTTATTGATGTATATATTAATTATCTCAGGAAGAAAATAGATAAAAATTTCGACCAGAAATTAATACATACAAGACCCGGAATGGGTTTTGTATTATCAGATCGTTTATAATTATTAATTAATACACCTGTTTATGAAAATACGTACAAGACTTACTTTACGTTATCTGTTTGTCTCAGCTCTGCTTGTAATATTCGTGTTCTTTATACTCGAAGAGAGTTTGTTTCCTCAAGACGGATATGATATGTTGCGTATTCTTGATTTTAAACTTATAATCATATGGATACTAACTTTTGCCACGCTTTTTACCATTGGGTATTATATGGCGCAAAGTGTACTGAAGCCAGTATCGGAGATAATACGTCAGGTGGAAAAGATTACAGCCTCTAAATTAAGTAAGCGAGTTGTTGTTGGTAACAACAATGATGAAATATCTGAACTTGCAAATACATTTAATAATACTCTTGAACGTCTGGAGAAGTCTTTTGAAACCCAACGTACGTTTATCGGAAATGTATCTCACGAATTACGTACTCCGATGGCAGCACTTATCGCAGAACTCGAGATTGCACTAAACAGAGAGCGATCAAATGATGAGTATCGTGAGGTTATTATTAATGTGCTTGATGATGCAAAAAAAATAGAAAAACTTTCATGTGGGCTTCTCGATCTTGGTAAAGCAAGCTATAATACAGATCAGATAGATATGTCGCCTGTAAGGCCTGACGAGGTATTACTTGATGCAATGAATATGATTCTAAGAGCAAACCCTAAATATAAGATTGATATTAATATTGAAGAGCCTAATGACAATAATATCAATTACGACTCTCTTATATCTGTCACCGGAAATGAGTACTTACTTCGTACGGCATTTGTTAACTTAATAGACAACAATTGTAAATTTTCTACTGATTCTGCTTCTGACATTAACCTATCCTATACAGATACAACAGTAATAATAAAGTTCAAGGATAATGGCATAGGAATTCCCCAACAAGATATAGACAATCTTTTCACTCCTTTCTTCCGTGGTGCCAATCGTACATATGCTCAGGGAAACGGTATTGGGCTTACCCTTGTTGAAAAAATTATCAGGCTGCATAACGGAGAAATAAGGATCAGATCTTATGTAAACGAAGGTACGGAATTTACTATTTATTTACCTTGTGGCAGATAAATAGTAAATTCCGTACCTTCGTTTACATAAGATCTGATCCTTGTTATTTATGAACGTTCTTTTGCAAACTGCTTAGCTCTTTCTTATACTTTACAACTTTGGGTTCAACCACGAATTTACAATAAGGTTCATCTATATGACGTTCATAATAATTAGAATGATAATCCTCAGCCGGATAGAATTCTTTTAGTGGTTTGACTTCTGTAACTATCGGATTATCATATATCCTTGCTATCTCGTCAATTGCCTCAAGGGCTGCCATCTTTTCTTTATCCGTTTCGTAAAAAATTACAGACCTATATTGAGTACCCTTATCATTACCCTGATAGTTTAGAGTAGTAGGATCATGAGTTGTCAGGTGTATACGTACAAGTGTGGCAAAATCAATCACTTGTGGTTCATAAGTGACCTTTATCACTTCGGCATGCCCTGTTTGTCCGGTACATATATCTTTATATGACGGATTATGAATATTACCTCCTGCGTATCCTGGTTCTATTTTTACGACACCATTAATAGTTTTAAAAATAGCCTCCGTACACCAAAAGCAACCACCTCCGAATACAGCTGTAGCCAAAATATCTTTTGACGATTCATGCCATACCAATGCAATAGAGTTCATGCAATATCGTAGCCCGGAGGGTTCCGGTCCATCTGGAAATACATGTCCCAAGTGAGCGCCACAAACATTACACTCTACCTCAACTCTTTTCATACCGTGCGTCTTATCCTCCATATACCTCACTGCATTATTTACCACAGGTTGTGTAAAGCTTGGCCACCCGGAACGTGAATTGTATTTATTTTTAGTATCAAACAATAAATTGCCACAACATACACAAGTATATAAACCAGGTGTAAAATTCACGCAATTTTCAGGAGATGAATCCGGCGCTTCTGTTCCGCGTTCCCGGGTTATATGGTATTGTTCGGGCGTTAGCCGTTTCTTCCAATCCTCTTCACTACATTCAACCACCTTTGGCGGGTCCGGATTTCCATTTGCAAGATAATCCAGAATATCATTCCATGTTAGCATATTATTTATTTTAAAAGATAAATACATCCGCTATTAAAACGGAAGTTCATTATCAAAAAATTTTATTATGTCATCAAAGACTTTCAATTTCCCTTTTTCATTTAGTACTTCATGTTTCATGCCAGGATAAACAATTTCCTCAAAATTATGATATCCTATTTCACTAAGAATCCTAAATGTATCCTTTAAACCTCTTTTTCCGCCTGTTACAGGATCAAGATGTCCTGACACGCTCAGAATAGGAAGATCGGGGTTATTACATTCATAAGCAGATATATTCCTCAGCTCTTTCACAGCAAGCATTATAGTTATGGCGGCACTGTTAGTATATGGATAACCACACAAAGGGTCTGCTCTATACTCTTCGAGATTCTTTTTATCCATACTTACCCACTCTGCATTTCCGTTATTAAGCACAAGTGAACGCAAAAAACGATTTGTTGAACGTTCTCCGCTAAAAAGTATTATCATTTTTGCCATTAAAATACCAAAAGGGACAAACGGATTGTAAAATACGGTTCCGCTAAGCACAAGTTTGCTAATATCGGCATCATATTTCTCAAGATATATGCGAGCCAGCACAGAGCCGAGAGAATGACCAATGAGATAAAGTCTGGAATTGGGATGAAGTTTCTTTATATAATTACTGATTATATGCTGATCATCAATAATCTGCCCGAATCCCTGAATATATCCTAAGGTATATAAACCGTCGGTTGATGCTCCGTGACCACGGTTATCTGATATTATTACGGCATACCCGTTATTGTTGAGATGATGGGCAAATTCATAATAACGCTCTTTGTGTTCTACCGAGCCATGTATAATCTGAACCAGGGCCTTTGGATTATCTATATCCAATAAAGTAGTGGCAAGTTGCAGCCCGTCAGATGCCGTAATAAAAAACTGCTTCATAATAATATTAATATTTCAGGTTGCTGTCATATGTATAACGTTTTTTTCTTGTTAATGGTTTCGATAACATTATTATCAAATGTTTATTAATTGTTTCACACTTTTATTTTCATCATTTTTCTTATTCGGGTGTTATTCTTATAAAAACTTTGTTATCAATGAAAACAGTATGATATGGAAAAAATAAAAATTCTTATTTTAGATAATAATAATGGAAGATTAAGCCACATGGGAGCCGCTTTTCTTCACTCTTTTGATAAAGAACTGTATGTCAGACCAGCCGGTATAAAAAACGAGCATAACATTGATCATTGTGTAATAAAAGTAATGAAAGATTCCGGCATTGATTTATCCAATGAAAAGGGACTTACACCAAAAGAATATACGTCACAAAACTGGGATTATCTGATTATAATTAATAATTGTGCCAATGCATTTTCACCTGTATTTAAAGGGATGGTTCTTAACAGAATATACATAAATTTCAATGATGATATAAAGCAAGAAGGCTCCGGGGAATTTATCCATCATGAATACACGACATTAAGAGATGAGATACGCACTAAAATATTTGACTTCTACCTTAACACACTGTATGGCAAAGATATACTTGGCTCAGACGGATGCTCCGACTGGTGTGATATACCATAAAAACATCCTATAAAGAGAATATATAAAGCATAATGCATTTAAGTATGTGTATGACATTTAATCTATTCAGACATATTCTTTATATATGGAAGCTTATGAATAGCCTCAAAACCATAAAATCTACGGGCATTTTCACCAAGAAACATTTTCTTCTCTTCGTTTGTCAGAAGATTTGATTTTTCTATAAAATCATATGACATCTTATATGTAATGGCTACAATTGTACGTGGATAATCAGAGCCCCACATTAATTTTTCAATTCCAACCAGTGAAATAGCTTCTTTAATAGCCCATATCGCGCCTTTAAACGGGTAAAACTCATCATTGAAAAGCCAGGTAATTCCACCTGACTCTATCATAACATTTTTGTTGCATGCAAGTTTTATCTGCTGTTGCCACCCACTCTTTGTCACCATACCAAAATGCCCTATTGCTATTTTTAAATCCGGACATTCACTTATAACCTCATTCATCTCTGCGACCTGAGTATCTCCATCTGCCAAATCGATGGAAAGAAAAACCTTTCTTTTTTCCATTAGCTTAAAGGTGTTCATCATTTCATCGGAAGTAAGTGAAACCTTTAAATCCTGAGTAACGAGCCTTTGTGCCGGAACCTTTATCCCTTTAAATCCAGTATCAATAATCTCTGCCACTTTAGATAAATATCCGGGAGTACGCATATCCGCCATTCCACAACATATAAATCTGTCTGGGTAACGCTCAGCCACCTGCACAAGATAATCATTCTGAACTCCATCTATGTACTCCTGGGTTATAACCGCTCCTGTCACACGTGCATAATTCATATTGGAGATAAACCTCTCTGCTGTGTTTTGGCCATCTGTCATAAACGGAGGTAACATTTGCCGCACTTCGCCCATAAACAACGATTGTCCATTTGATAGAGTCTGTATCTTTTGACCCTGTACTATAGCATCTTGCTTTAACCACAGATGGGCGTGAGCATCAATAATTGTGTAACTCATTACGCGAACTTTATAAGAATACGAAATATCCTGCCTGGATTGGCAGCCCAACTGTCAAGAGATATTTTAGCCTCCTCAGGAGAATAAATACCAGATATTAACTCATTAACCGGACAATTACCTCGTTTGAAGTACTCAATTACGGCACGGAAATCCTCCGGCATAGCATTCCTGGATCCTCTTATATCCATCTCTTTCATAACAAAATATTTTGTTTCGAAAGCAGTCTCTGATTTTGCGTATCCGATGCAAACAACTCGGCCTGTGAATGCAACATTATTTATAGCCATCTGATACGTTTCCGGAGAACCAACAGCTTCAATTACAACATCCGGACCGGCTTCATTGGTAATCAGCCTTATATTATCGTTAATATCTTCTTTTTGTGAGTTTATTGTATATGTTGCCCCAAGCTTTCCGGCAATATCTAATTTTACATCATCAATATCTATTGCTATAACTTTTGCTCCGCGATGTGAAGCCCTTACGATTGCACCAAGTCCAATCATACCGCAACCTATCACCATGACAGTATCAATATCCGTAACCTGTGCTCTTGACACTGCATGGAAACCTACACTCATAGGTTCGACAAGCGCAAAATCTCGTGATGTTATTGAATTGTCCGCTATAATTTTCTGCCATGGCACTGCTTTATACTCACACATTGCGCCATCACGCTGCACACCGAATGTCTGATTAAACTGACATGAATTCGGTCTGCCGTTACGACAAGACGTACATTGCCCGCAAGATGTATATGGATTTATCGTACATGTCATCCCCTGTCTTAATGTTTGGGGCACATCCTCAGCAACATCTACTATAACTGCACCTATTTCGTGCCCTGGTATAACAGGCAACTTAACCATCGGATTTTTACCAAGATAGGTATTCAGATCAGAACCACAGAAACCGACATATTCAATTCTCACCAAAACTTCACCTGTCGATAATACAGGTTTTTTAATATTGTCTATGCAGATATCTCTTTCTGCATATATCCTAAGTGCTTTCATAATATAGATTGTGTTATTAAATATTGATTCAACTATTTAACCATGTATCACGGAATCGAGGTTCTAATATTTTACGAATTTCGTTATACAACTCCTCGTCAAATTGAGAGTTAGCCCATTTAATATTCTGAAGTACGGCTTCTTTACGAGTGGTACTAAATAAAGTAGTTGATATACGTGAGTTTTCCACCGCGTATTTAACAGCTAATTGCTCTATTAATTTCCCATTCCCCTTACAGTAATTTACAGCTTTTAGACATACATCTTTTAGAGGCTGAGATGCAGGATGCCATTTCGGAGCACCTCTTTCAGTAAGCAATCCCATAGAAAATGGGGAGGCATTAATAACGCCTATGCCTTTTGACTCAAAAAATTCAAGATAATCAGTAAGTGAATCATCATTTAAACAGTAATGACAAAATGATAGAATACTCTCTACTGTGCCTTCTGCTACATTATCAATTACATATTTAAGATGAGATAACGTAAGGTTAGTTATCCCTACATGCTTCACTATCCCTCTATCTCGCAACTGAATAAGCGCAGGCAGTGTTTCCCGACATACCATATCAAGATCGGCAAACTCAATATCATGCACATTTATCAAATCTATATAATCAATATTAAGACGATCCATGCTCTCATATACACTTTCCGTTGAACGTCTTGCAGAATAATCCCATTTATTTATTCCGTTTTCGCCATATCGACCAACTTTTGTAGATAAGTAGTATCTGTCGCGATCTATATGTTTAAGAGCTTTCCCTAATACCAGCTCGGCTTTATTATGCCCATAATATGGAGAAACATCTATAAAATTAATTCCGTTATCGACAGCTGTATGTACAGCCTCGATACCGTCTGCTTCCTTTAATGAGTGAAACACACCGCCTAAAGAGGATGCTCCAAAGCTAAGGCTGGAAACTTTCATGCCTGTCTTGCCAATCTCTCTGTATTCCATATTTAAAATTTATAACATTATATATCAAATATATAACGAGTTATTTTCCTTAATATAAAAGTACATTCAAAAAACAACGCAAAGGTTTGCGTAAATATGCTTTTTATATTACTTTGCTCAATCATCATGAAAACACAGACATAAAATGACTCAAAAGAAAAGAGAGGTCTCTCTAAAAGATATTGCTGACGAACTGGGCACTTCTATATCTACCGTATCAAGAGCACTAAAAAACAGTACTGAGATAAGTGAATCTATGAAAGATAAAATTAAAACACTGGCTCGCGAACGAAATTATAGGCCCAATCCTTTTGCCGTGAATCTATTGAAAAACTCTCCACGTATTATCGGAATAATAGTACCAGATATAGTAACTCACTTTTTCGCCTCTATAATAAGCGGTATAAATGATACAGCACGGACAAATAGTTATTCAGTGATAATAAGTTCTTCTAATGAAAGTTATGATAATGAAAAACGTATTATAGAAGATTTTCTTAGCATAAGAGTAGAAGGAATTATAGCTTGCGTATCTCAACAAACCAAAGATTTCTCTCATTATGAAAACCTTTATAATAATAATATCCCTTTAGTTTTTTATGATCGTGTTTTTGATAACGGTTTAATTCCTTGTGTTGTATCAGACAATGCAGATTCAGCTTACATGGCAACGAATCATCTAATTGAAAACGGAGCAAAACGCATAGCATTTATTGGCGGTGCTAATCATATCGATATTGTAAAAGAGAGAAAACACGGATATCTACAGTCATTAAGAGACAATAATTTTAAAATAGAACCAAAACTTGTAGTATGTAATCATCTTGGCTATAACGAAGGATATGCTGCGACCCATAAATTGCTATCCCTGCGACAACCGCCAGATGCAATTCTTGCCATGAATGACAGCCTTGCATTCGGAGCGATGAAAGCAATAAAAGATCTAAGATTATCTATACCGGATGATGTTTCTATTATAGGATATACAGACGAACAACATTCATTATATGTTGAGCCTGCGCTTACTGCCGTTACCCACCAGACATATAAAATGGGTAACGAAGTATGCAAGCTACTTTTAAATTACATAAATGGTGATAGATCAGGCAAAAAAATTATTATACCGTCTATATTAAGCGTTAGAGACTCCTCTGTGAAGAAAAACAATATTTGAACAAATTTTCAGAATATTTGTTGAATAACATATAACAATTTTCAACAAATTATTTACATGAGTAATAATATCGCATCAGACAGCGGACCCGTAAAATTCTCGAAATTATGGATTGTGGCAATTATGATTGTTGCTATTTACGGATTCTCGTTACTTATCACTATCTCATTTAAAGCTTACGATGAGAGACCGCCTATACCGGAGGCGGTGGTCAACACTGACGGACAAATGTTATTTACAGGAAATGATATCCGGGAAGGACAGGCTATATTTCTTAAATACGGATTAATGGACAACGGTACTGTATGGGGGCACGGGGCTTATCTTGGTCCGGATTTTCCAGCTCTGTATCTTCACCGACTTGCCAGAAGAACAGCTGAGGACATTAGCCTGGATCTACTAGGCATGCCTTATTATGAACTTAATGAAGAGGGGGTTCAGATTGTGAACTCTCAAATTGGTGCTCTTCTGAAAATTAATCAGTACGATGAAAAAACTAAATCTCTTTTATTCACCCCTGCGGAAGAGCGAAGTTTTTTTGAAGAACCTGAATTCTGGCGTGACTATTTCTCATCGCCTGAATTTAATGGCGGATTACGTGCAAATCTGATAACTGACGACGAAGAACTTATGAAACTTACAGCTTTCTTTGCATGGGCTGCGTGGGTATCTGTTGTTCAAAGACCTGGTACAGATTATTCATATACAAACAATTTTCCATACGATGAGTTAGCAGGAAATACACCTACAACAGATGCTTTTGTATGGAGTATAGCCAGTCTTTTATTTCTTCTTTTAGGTATAGGAGGTTTACTCTTCTTTTATGGTAAGAATAAAGATCTTGGCTGGAACTCCCCTGGCAGACCTATTCCTAATTATGACAGGATAGGCAATCCGTCACAAAGTCAAAAGGCTCTTATTAAATTTGTTGCAGTCGTTGCTCTGCTGCTTTTGGGCCAGACACTCGTAGGAGGTGGCGTAGCACACTATCGCGCTCAACCAGGCAATTTTTATGGAATTGACTTAAGTAATATATTTCCAAGTGCACTACTTCGAACATGGCATCTTCAACTTGCTATATTCTGGATAGCAACCGGTTTTGCCGCAGGTGGACTTTATCTATCAAGAATACTTGGGGGTAAAGAATATAAACGACAGGCTTTATTTACAAATCTGATATTTGTAGCCTTCGCCATAGTTATTTTCGGGAGTCTTTTATGTGAATGGGCAGGACTATCAGGTTTATTTAAAAACTCTACGTTTTGGTTTGGATCACAGGGTTGGGAATATCTTGAGTTAGGTAGATTCTGGCAATACCTGCTTATAATAGGACTATTAGCATGGTTTGTTCTTGTAGCCAGGACATCTATTCCTGGATTTAAAAGGGAATCAACAAGAGTGCTTACTATATTCTTTTGGATAGCTGCGGTCGCAATTCCGGTATTCTATCTCCCGGCTGTTTTCTTTGATAATATGACACACTTCACTGTTGTGGATATGTGGCGATTCTGGATAATACACCTTTGGGTGGAAGGATTTTTTGAATTGTTCGCTACAGTAATGGTATCTATTATATTTATAGAGCTCGGTGTGGTAAGCAAACGGACTGGTTTACTTATAATTTTCCTCGATGCTATACTAATCTTTATGGGTGGTATTATCGGAACCGGACACCACTGGTATTTCTCTGGTCAAACGTCATTTAATATGGCTCTTTCCGGTTGTTTCTCGGCTCTTGAGGTAGTACCTCTTATTCTTCTTACACTTGAAGGTTGGTCATTTATGAAATTAGATCGCCCGAATATTGGTAATCCAACAGGATTCAGACATAAATGGACTTTAAGATATCTAATGGCTGTTGGATTCTGGAACTTTTTAGGTGCCGGAGTTTTCGGTTTCTTAATAAATATGCCTATAGTCAGTTATTTTGAAGTAGGAACTTACCTTACACCTAATCATGGTCATGCTGCAATGTTTGGTGTTTTTGGTATGCTGTCGCTTTCTATGGGTGTATTTATATTAAGAGAAGTGTGCAATGACATAAGATGGAAAAAGATTGAAGGATATATTAAAGTTTCTTTTTGGGGACTTAACATCGGACTTACAATGATGCTTGTATTCAGCCTGTTACCAAGTGGTTTTATTCAAATATGGGATGTTATCGACAATGGATATTGGCACGCGAGAAGCAGTGAATTTACAAATAGTAAAATTATGAGTATAATCGGGTGGATGCGAATGCCAGGAGACCTTGTATTTATCATACTGGGCGCTATACCATTTCTTATTGCAAGTGTAAAAATACTTTTCTCACACAATGAAGATGAGACTATAGAGGATTTTAATAAAGATAATGATCTTCCTGCAGAAATAGACTAATAAAAATAGCGCTGATTACAATACCATAGTAATCAGCGCTATTCTTTTATTGTCCAATCCACTTTAAACATACCGGGCGCGGGCACTCTATTGATTTACCCGTATATTCAAGAAGTCCGTCAGATAATCTTTCGTATATCTGTATAACGTTATCATTTCTACATGCCACAAGTAAATATTTATCATTTGGTGTCAAGATAAAATTTCTTGGATGCTCTCCTGTAACTAAATATCCTATTGATTCTGGTATACCATCGGGAGTATCAACATTATATATAGCTATGCCATCTTGAGCATCTCTTACAGATGCATATAAAAACATGCCGTCTCCTGATAAATGAATATCTGCAGAGCTCTCACCTCTCACTTTATCGGCAACTATATAATGTACAACCTCATAAGTATCTCCGGTTTTACAAAGCGTTGCTACCTTCCCTGATAATTCACAAATTACATATACATTATCTCCATTATTGGAGAAAACAAGATGACGAGGTCCAGAGCCCGGTTCTAACTGTATAGAATCATTTACTGATAAATAACCGTCTACATCATTACTTAATTGATAGATATAATCACGTCCAAGATCAGCTGCAAGCATAACAGATTTATCGGGCGAAAAAACTACAGAATGCAGATAAGGTTGTTTCTGCCTATGCGGATGCTCACCAGAGCCATAAAAATTTAGTATCTTTTTACTTGTGCTTAATGTTTTGTCCTCATTAATATCAAAAAAGGAGATGTTGCCTCCGTTATAATTTGCCGTTACAACAAAACTCTCTTTATCGTCTGATGTAATATAACAGGGACGTCCTCCTCCTGCTTTTGATGAAGATATTTTCTTTAATCTCAGATTATCCTTATCTATGGCAAATGCATAAACTGAATCTTCAGGTTCTTTATCTGTTCCGGTCACCCACGCATAATTATTATCATTAGATATACATATATATGTAGGATTCTTCACCTCCATATTCGTATCAACAAGTTTATACTCAAGTGTATTCTGGTCAAATTCATAGAGATGAAGACCTGTGTCCGTCTTATCCGTAAAACTTCCTGTGATGAGCAGCATTTTATCAGAACTTTTGGAACAACCCAAAAGAATTACTGCGCAAAACGTAATAATACAATAGTTTCTCTTATTCATATAGCTTCATTTTTCAACCACAAAAATATAATTAAAATCGGAAATGATAATATTGACGACAATACGAGAATAAAAAAGGATAAGAAACGGTATAATATCCGATTCTTACCCTCATATTTCTTATAAAACAATATATTATTATTTTAGACTTTTTATTATTACAGCTCTGCTCAATGATGGATCATTAAAGAACATATTCTCTACACCTCCATGAGATTCATATTGAAGCATAACCTCCGGTACACCATACTCAACCAATGTCTGATAAACGATTTCCGCTCTTTCACGGCTAAGCGTCTCATTCCTCTCTGCAGATCCTGTCCACTTATCAGCATAACCTGATATCAAAAAAACTCCGCTATTAATCTCTTTAAGTGATTCGGCAAGGAACATAAGATTTTGTTTAGCCTCATTGCGAAGCTCACTCTTATCAATTACAAAGGAAATAATTACAGGAGAAATATTGTTTATTGTATTAATGGTATTTTGTGCTTCCGGTATATCACATGCTTCAGCTTCTGAAGCATAAACTACTTGCGATGTATTTATTGGCATTGCAGATGTATAAGCGACTGTAGAAATAGTCTTTGTTTTAGCTCTATTCCATTTCCTGTTCTTGAATTTATATGTAAATCCAACAGTAGCAGACATAAAACCTTCTTCTCTGGCCCCTCCTATTTCTCCGTCAAAACGGTCATTTACAAGCCCTGCCGAAATATCAATATTAAAATCCCAGGCAGACGATAAACGAAAACTATTTAGCAACCCAATATTAGCAGTCAACTCTCTGGCTTCATTAGTAAATGCCCATCCAAGTCCTGCATAAGGAATTAAATTATAAACTCTCTTTTCTTTATAGCCAAGTACGATATTTGACATATTAAATAATACATCACCCCTTACAGCTCCAGCCTTAAATATCTGTTCATCAAGCTCCTGACTTGGGTCATAGGATGATCCGTTTGAATAGCTTCCATTTTGTGTAGAACCGTGAAACTCACCTCCACTTAGATTTAGTCTTACTCCAATGCCGGGTGAGAACCATTTACCAACAAAAACTGTCGCAGCAGGTGTCAACCTATCCTCAATCTTCATCTGCCTATTATGATCTCCCATATAAAGCTGCATACCACCACCAAAACCAAAAAACCAGTTATCAAAAAATCTATTAGTTTCCACAACATATTTATCAGTTCTCTCTTCAACTGTAATGATTGTATCACTCTTTATCTGAGCTTTGGCAGTAACAGATAAAATACTTAAAAATAATCCAAGTAACAATTTTTCATTCTTCATAGATCGGAAGAGCACACGTCTGAACTCCAGTCACCGCTCATTATCT
>CAMTOT010000036.1 GCA_947074165.1 uncultured Bacteroidales bacterium | reverse complement strand
ACACCAGGACGTACACTCTTTCCCTACACGACGCTCTTCCGATCTAATACAGATGCCGTAATGAGCCATTCGTTGGAATTATCATTGTATATATAAAGGAATAGTGGTACAATGAAATAAAACGACTTATTGATGAGATTACGAATACTGATATTTTTTATGCCGCCTTTCGCGTATCTTCTGTTTCCACTTTCCCACTCTCTTTTAAAGCGCGACGGACGTTCATATATCTTTACAAGATTCTTTATAGTGATTACAATAGGCTTATCCTGAGGTATAAGGTTGGCATTTGCTTGCCGCAGGCTATCCATAAAGAAGAATGTACATCCTGGTATAAGGATAGTCACCGCCACCAACGACATAATCTGATATAAAACAGAATCTATTTTAAACCATATTAACGCACACGTCGAAATATAAATCACAAGATGTATAAGTTTTATATTTACAGAAAGCGCCCTATAACGTGAAAGAGTATTTTCAAGCCCGAGATATACCGTTGGTATAACCACAAGCGTAAGCAAAGAGGAGGTTACGAGTCCGCCTATCACAGTGATTGCAAACGGAGCCCCGATAAGTCCGGAATAATCACTCTTGCCCAATGCCATCGGAAGAAGCGCTACTATAGTGGTAATAGAAGTGATAAGAATAGGTCGCAGACGCGACATGCCCGATTTAAGCAACGCTGTATTTACTCTGTCGCCACCGGCGCGCAGTGTATTGGCATAATCAATAAGTATAATACCGTTATTAACCACTACCCCCAGCAGAATAAGCATCCCTATCATAGTATTAGCATTTGTCAGACTATTGTCAGTAAGCCAGATAGCGAGAAGCGAACCTATAGCTGCCAATGGTATCGTAAATAACAAAACAAACGGTGTTATAACAGACTCAAATACAGATGCCAGAATCATAAATATGAGCAAAAAAGCGGCAAACATAAGAAATTTGAATGACTCGAAAGGGTCTTCCGGCTCCTCTATTTCCAGGGCAACTCCGGGAGGCAGAGGATATGCCGCTATAAAATCAGCTATCTCCTGCTTATACGATTCCACAAGCTCTTTTGGCGCATCATCACCTGTATTAAAATTATAAGCAAGTGTTATATGTTTGCTTCCGTTCTCCCTATATATTCTTCGCGATCCGAAAGATTTTTTTACAGAAGTTATATCACTCAGTTGATGTACGCCTTTATTTGCATCACTCACAAGTATCTGCCCGAGATCTTCAAAGCTCTTTGCCTGCCCATATAGCGATAGCTGCTCTTCGGTTATGCCATCCGGTATTTTTTCCTTTACAACTATTTCATACTCCTCATCATCGATAATAAGCGTTGCTCCAGATTTGCTTGTATTATTTAAAGAGGCAAGCCCCTGTGATATATTATCGCGTGATATTTCATAAGAGTTTAAAAGCAGATTATCCGGCGTTATATGTACCTCTGCATTTCTGCCACTATAATTTTGCAGCCTGCACCAGGACACAAACTCTTTTTCAGATATATTGTATTGAATATCATCACCTACTATTTGCATTAAAGAATAGTCATCACCTGATATTGCTATGCGCTGATAGGATGATCCGATGCCCATCATTCTCATCATCTGATTCAAACCTCGCATTAACTCGTTGGAACTGCCATCATTAGACGACCCGGTTGTTACATACATATAGCAGCCGCTTATATTACTACGTATTCTCGTGTTTACATCTCTTACTATAGCATCTATATTTCGTTTTGCTATTTTCTTGTAATTGTCTTTAAGCACTACGGTAATTGTCGCGTTCTCTTCAGACACATAGCAGATAATATCTTTCTTCTCTGCAATATCTTCAAGTTTTAGTTCTATTGACCTGACAATTGCATCTGTCGATTCAAGGTCGGAAACCCTGGTCATGACAACATCTACCATTACACGGTCAGTGTCAGGTGTTTTAATCGCCTGGCGGCTATTTAACGTTACAAGACCTATTACAAGAAAAAGTATTACTACCGCCGATACGAATAGAGAGAACGAGTGTCTTAAAGCCATCTTAAGCAACACTATATATATCTGTACAGGACGTTGATCTGACGATATTTTTTTATAAAACGACTTACCTCCGGCAGAAAATTTCAGTATCACATAAGTAGTCATAGGTATAAAAAGCAGTGCTACTACAAGCGATATTAGCAACGTAGATATTATAGAAACTCCTATCTGATTACCTATCAGTTTTATGATCATATTATCAGAAAATACGAAAGGAAGGAATACCGTCACTGTTGTAAGCGTTGATGCAAAGATTGGTCTTGCCACCTCCTTAGTCCCTTTCATCACAGATTCTTCCGGCGTCAGACCAAAAGCGCGGAGTCTGTAAATATTCTCAAGAACTACGATACTATTGTCAAGAAGCATTCCTATAGCAAGTGCCATACCTACAAGAGTAAGACTATTTATAGTCACACCAAAGGCATAAAACAGATTAAAAGCCGTTATGACGGATATAGGTATGGAAAGAGCGATTATAACAACAAGACGAATATTGCGAAGGAATATCCATAATACGACTATGGCAAATAAACCGCCGAGCAGTGCCAGCCAGGAGATCTGATCAAGACTTTTTTTCATCGTCTTTGCGGTATTACTCTGCTCTGCTATCTCCACGTCAAGATAGGCAAGTTCACTATTCAGCCTTTCAACCACTTTCTCTACACGATCGGAAATCTCAATTATATTACCTGCCGATTCATTATTTAGTGTTACAGATATAGCTTCTTTTCCGTTTACCCTGTTGTATGTTGTCTCATCCTTAAGATCATAGAAGATATCGGCTACATCTTTTAAGTATACAGGACCTTTAGCCACAACAATATTCTCCATATCAAACGGAGAAGTGTATTTTGCTTCCGCGTGTACATAATACCTTTTACCATACGATTCAGTATTTCCAAGAAATGTTCTCTCCTGAGCGTTGGCTGTCAGAAGGCCTGTTATTGTAGATGATGAAATATTAAGCGCTTTACATGCCTCTTTATCATATCTCACTTCTATAGCTCTTTCGCGTCCTCCATATACATTGACTGAAGCTATCCCGTCTACATTTTCCAGCTCACTCTTTATCTTATCCTCTACTATGGAACGTACTCTGTCGGTACCGCCCAACCCTCTCACCTGAAGCACTATAAAGCTGCCGCTTGCGCGGGTAGATATATTTTTCGCAACATTTATTTTAAAGCCCTGTGGTAGATCAGAGCTTATTTCACGCATTTTATTTCGCAGTTTAGCGGTAGCGTACTTTATATTTACGCTTTCTTTAAAGGAGACTCTTATTCGGGCACCTCTTGTAGTTATATCTGTAGCAAGGCGATCTATACCATCAATTGTTTTTATAGCACCCTCAACAGAGAGTATCACCTGCGACTCAATATATTCAGGATTGGCATCTGTTTCGGAAGATATATTTACCGATACGGATGGCATCTCTGAGTTAGGGAGTAGTTCGAGTTTGAGCTGATTGTAAGATATCATCCCCAACACACATGTAGCGATAAAAAGCATCGCTATTGTTATCCTTCTGTTTATAAGAAATTTCATTGGCGCACGGATGATTGTTTAAACACATAATATAAGCATGGTATCACCACAAGACTCATCAGAGTAGCTGTGATAAGACCTCCTATCACGGCTATAGCCATCGGTGCTCTGAGAGAAGCATCTCCTCCAAAACTAATACACATAGGAAGTAAGGCCAGTATAGTAGTCATTGTTGTCATAATGATCGGACGAATTCGCTGTTTGCCGGCCTCCACTACGGCGTCATCAAGAGACATTGTTTCTTTGAGCTGATTTATGCGGTCTACCAATATTATCGAGTTATTTACTGCTATTCCGACAAGCATAACCATACCTATTACTCCCATAATATTTAATGTTGTACCTGTAATAAGAAACATGAGTATAGCTCCAACTACGGCAAGGGGTATAGTAAGAAGTATTATAAACGGGCTTAATAATGACTCAAACTGCGACGCGAGAACCATATATACCAGTATAACCGAAAGAATAAGAGCAAATACAAGCGAACTCATAGACTCACTGCGCAATTCCTCCTCACCCGTTACACTTATAGAATAATTATTTGGCAATATTATATCAGACACAGAAGTTTTTATATCCGAAGCCACATCCTGCAATGCGTATCCTTTTTCCATATTTGCGGTGATACGACCGGTGCGAATCTGATTATTGCGGATTATCTCTCTCGGTGCGTTAGAAGTCCTGACAGAAGCCAGATCACACAGCGCGTAAGTTTTATCACCCGATGACACCGGTATGGTATTAAGTTCATAAAGGTCAATCTGCGGCAATGATAGTTTAATGCCTATCATCTCTCCGTTATTGTCCATCTGTCCAGCCTCAATACCCGACAGTTTTTGCTTTACCTGCTCAATAACAGTAACCACGGTAATATCATTTATACCGCAGAACACTCTGTCTATTTCTATATTAACCTCAGGTGCTCCGTCTTCAACAGAGGTAGAAACGGCAGTCACTCCGCTTACAAATTCCATGCGTTCCTTCACTTGGGCTGTTATTTCCGCTATCTTATCCAGTTCTTCACCTTTCACCTCAACTACAATTGGCGCGCTCTCGGTTCCCATAAACGAAGAAAGCGACTGATTATCCTGTGAAAATGAGATCTCAATATTATCATTATTATCAACATAGTTTGCAAGCGCTCCAATCAGATAGTTCATACCAGGAGCATCTTCTGTAAGATTCACTTTCACACGGGCGCTGTTGTCGCCGTCAAAAACCGAATTGGTCGTATTTGCCCCTTTTCCGGTATGAGAATAGACGATACAATTGCCATCACCTGCCACCTTTTTAATTATAGATTCTATAGTAGCAGTTACATTATCTGTATAGTAAAGAGGAGAACCCTCCGGAGTTTTTATATCTATATAAAACGAGTTACCGTCGGGACGCGGCATAAATTCACTTTTCAAAAAAGGAGTAAGGGCGGCGGTGAAGACTAGCACTATAACAGAACAGGACAAAACAACCTTTCTTCGCTTTAACAAATAGCGCAATACAGCCTCATACCACAAAAATTTAAAAGACTCAGTCTTTTCATTACTCTGCACTTTAACCACACCCGGTTTAGGCTCTTTACCCATTATCAGGCAATAAAGCATAGGTATAACAAGTATAGCCACAAATAGCGAGGATAGTAAAGAGAATGTCACTGTCCATGCCTGATCTTTAAACATCTCACCGGAGGCACCGTGCATATATACAATAGGCAGAAAAACTACGATAGTAGTAAGTGTAGACGCAGATACAGCCAGCGCAACGTCTGTTGTACCCTTTATAGCCGCTTCGCGCGCCTTTAGTCCATTCTCCTGATTTCTGAATATACTCTCTATAACCACTATAGCATTATCCACAAGCATACCTGCACCGAGAGCTAGACCACCAAGTGTCATAATATTTATAGTAAGTCCGCCAAAATACATAAGAGTAAAGGTGGCTATAATAGATATAGGCATAGCTATACTTACGATAAGAGTAGTCTTAATCTTCCTAAGAAAAAACCATATAACGATGACAGCAAGTATAATACCTATTATTGCGGTAGATTTCACATCACTTATTGCGTTACTTATAAACTCCCCCTGATTGGTAATAACCTCAAATTTATACCCGGGCATATTGCGTTCTATTTTCGCCAGTGTGCCGTTTATATTATCTACAACTTTTACCGTATTATATTTAATCTCTTTATATACAGATATACCTATAGCGCGTTTACCATTGACACGCACTATATTCTCCGGCTCCACGTCTTCAAGCGAGATATCAGCTACATCCTCAAGATATATCGGCGCTTTTGTCTGACCACCGTTTTTATCATTAGATGCGTTTTTCTGCGCATCAGACAGAGCCACGTTTTTATATCCTACTATCAGATTGCAAAAGTCTTCTTCACTGGTCAGACTGCTCACCCCTTTCACTATATACTGAACGCCCATATCCTTAATAGTGCCTCCTGATATCGAGCGGTTATTTTCTTTTATTTTTGCAGATATAGTGTTAAGTGACAGCCCGAAAGCCTTCAGTTTATAAAGGTCTGTTCTAATACTTAGATTCTTTTGCAGGTCGCCGGAAAGTGACGCATCTGCCACACCCGGCACACGTATGAGCTGATTTCGTATATATCCGTCAGCTACTTTTCGCAGGTCGGCAAGATTTTCTATCTCATTGTGAGATAGAGCCAGTAATATAACAGGATCTGAGTTTGGGTCGTTTTGAGTCACATTGATCTCTGTCTGAGCGTCATTCTGATTAAAAGAAGATACAGAGCGCTGCAAATCAAGAAAGGCATCGTTCATATCAGTATTCCACCCATAATCGACAGTTATTCTCGCCGATCCGGCTTTTATAACTGACGATACAGATACTACGTCACTCTGTCTGATTACAAGCGATTCGAGTGTTTTTATTATAGATTTCTCAATCTCTTCAGGAGGTCTCTCACCGGAAGAGACCTCAATAAATAGACGCGGGGTTTTCAGGTCGGGAAACAAGTCGGTACCAAGTTCGTCATACGATATTTTACCAAGCAGTAAAATACCGAAAACAATCATAAATACAGTAACTCTGTTTTTTACCGCAAACTCAATTAAATTTCTCATTATATATTTACGGCTTTAATTATCGTTCCACTTTAACTTTACTATCGTCACGAAGAGTCTCATATCCCGATATAATAATCTGATCACCGATATTAAGACCTTTCACAACTTCCACGTCAAGTTTGTCTTCAATTCCTATTTTTATATCACACTGTCTGGCTACATTCTTGTCAAGAACATATATATATTTGGTGTTTCTTCCGCGCGACATAATTAATCTTTTAGGTATCACAATTACGTCTTTATTATGCTCTACCTGAATATCAGCCTTTACAAACATACCCGGACGGATAAGCAGCTTATTGTTATCAATGATTAGTTTTCCTTTAAATGTACGGGTCTCCTGATTAATAGCAGGCGACAATTCGCTTATTACACCTTTTACCGTATCATTAGGTAAAGTATAATGAGTTACAAGCACGGACTGCTCAGGTCTGACATAAGGAATAGCGTTTTCCGGCAGATTAATATCCATATATAGCTTTGTATAATCCATAACAGAAGCTACGATAGCACCCGACTCTACTTTGGTGTTTGGCGTAAAATGAGGTAAATCTACAATCACACCATCAAAAGGAGCTTTAACATACATATATTCCTGTTTCAAAACCGCACTCTCATAATCTATGCGGGAGTTCATTACCGCTACTTCCGATTTTCTTAGATCACTAAAGGTCACACCACCCTTCTCGTAAAGAGCCTGTTGCTTTGTCTGATCCTGTTCCGCGATATTGCAGCTTAGCTTCTTCGACTCTACCGACAATGAGTTCTCATACTCTTCATCTTCAAATCTCACTATTACCTGTCCCTCTTTTACCTTATCACCCAGTTTATACGGTTTGCCAGTAGCGGGATTTGTCTGAAGTTTATAGCGTCCGCTCATTTGTGATTTCAGAGTTACTTCTTTAGCCGCAAGCGCGTTGCCCGAAGTGTTTATAAATCGACTTATCGGCGAAGGTTTTATTTCCGTCACTCTCACAGGTACAGCCGTGTCACTATAGTTATTATTATTACCTGATTTACATGAAGCAAGCGCGATTATTGCGATAGATGTGGCAGCTAATATATTTTTTTTCATAAGAGTGTTATTTTTTTAGAAGTGATTTAATATCAGGCAATATTGATTTCTTATTTTCAAAATCATACAAAGTCTGAATCTTCATATTTAGTAATTCTATTTTATAGTTTATCATAGCCTGAGCAAGAGCAATCTTTTTGCCCGAAAGCTGTGTCTGAAACTGGCTTATTTCCATACCTGTCAGGTCTCCGTTACGATACTTCTCCAGATTCAGATCATAAGTGCGCTGTGCGTTTATCACGTTCTTTTCCGCTATATTTATCTGACGCATATTATTCTTCAGATTACGCAGCGTCTTGCGTATATCCATAAGTATAGTTTTTTGCTCCTCCTCCGACTCAATACGATTTATTACCATCGCTGTCTTTTGAGCTTTCACCCTTGCGCGGTTTTCGCCCCAGTCAAAAAGCGGAATATTAAAACTTATTGCCACACGCGGATTTTGTGTTGGCGAATCGTATATTTTGTCAAACTCTTCATTATCGCCCATAATACCGATTGACAAATTCAGATCTCCTTTAAATTCATTGCGTGCTTTAGTGCGTATCAATGTGTTATTAAGCTTAGCCGTAGTAATCTCTCGCTGACGAAGCTCAAGGCGAGAACGAAGAGCAAACTCATTAGCCATAAGTGAATCGACAAATATCTCTTTTGTATAAATATCTGTCATAACGATAAGATTCTCATTAAGATCCATCCCAAGAGTCTGTTTTAGCTGGTCCTTAGAGTTTTCAAGCGACACACCGGCATCCTCCATCGATGACTGAGATGATGCTAAATTCAGCTCTGCCTGAAACAATTCCTCACGGGCGGACAAATCTGCATCAACTTTATTTTTTATAATCTCAAAGTTCTGCTCTGCGTTCTGAAGCTCCTCTTTTGCTATATCAAGCTGAGCCTGCGCCATATAAACGGAGTAAAACTGATTTGTGATACTTCTCTCCAGATTAAGACGGCTCAGAGCGTAGGCTATCATAGAGTTTTCATAATCAAGCTCAATCTCACGAAGCTCCATACGGCGTGTGTTATATGTAAAAAGGGGCTGTTTCAGACTTAAATATAAATCATTCTGAAACGCCTTATTATTATTCTCCGTATCACTTACTACTGAATTATTCTGCTGCCAGCCAAATGTATTAACAAGAGATATAACACCATCGGTCCATATCACAGGCTGATCAATACGAAACGTGCCCGATGTTGAAAACATCTCATTAGTATACCACTGAGACAGTCTGCTGTCAAAACTCCTGCGCTTAGAGTAATCGGCAGGATTTAAACTAAGCGAGAACTGCGACTTAAGTGAAGCTCTCTGCGCAATCACATTGAGCTTATATTTCTCAAGATTTAGAAGTGCTGTTCTCATCTCCGGACTATTTGCTCCCGCTATATCCAGTGCCCTGTCCATCGTAAGCACCGTTTGTGCCCCGCCCGGACATAACATCGCGGCAAGTGAAAATGAAATAATTAATCTCTTCATATATAATATTTTATCTTTTTACAAACTTTACCGCGTCAGCTTCTACTATTCTTAATTCGGCTTTGTTGCTGAGCTTAACATTACATTCACCGGCGTTAAGATAATAAGTGCCAAGCAGACACCATCCTTTACCCGCCTTACGGATATCAAGAAATACCAGATCGGGCGCGTCGTTATATGATTCTATAACAAACTGATATTTAGCATCTGCCCTTTTATCCCATCGCAGATAATCAGGCTCGGAAGTATAATAATATAGATCATATCTCCCCTCTTCTTTTATTTCGGTACTCCAGTTAGCGTATTTTGACCCGTCTCCGCTTTTCACAGCCGCAGCCGAACGGATTGTTTTCCCATAATAATTATTGTTGGGGACATTAATCCATGTCAATGGTGGCCGCCAATATTGCAAACCGCTATATTTTGTTTCCGATTTAGGATCAGTGTTAAGCCAGTGAGCCAGATAGCCCACCTTTTTATCGTCAGTTACAGAAAAGCCTTCATCCTCATTATCTACAATAATTACATTCTCATCAACATAATCATCTTCAATTATACTTAAACCTTCCGCCTGCGGTTTACTACCTTTTATTGTTGCTATTTTACCTGATTTAAAAGAAAATCTATTAGGTATATTCCCTGATATATTAGTATCTATAACGACTTCAGCAGGCGGATTCTCTGAATAAATAACCCTTTGTACTCTTTGCCCCGGTTCTACATAGAAGTAATAAGGAGTATTGCGTTTCTTTCCCTCCCTCATCTCAAGATATATAAGCCCCTTGTGCTCAGAAATATTTTTAATATTTACCGTTGTCACATAAACGTCTTCATCCCTGTTTTTATAATTTTCAAAAACAGGTTCTAACGTCTCATATACAGGTACAGACACTGAATCCATCCAAAAAGACAAATAAGAGTTCATATCCACCGAGAATTTACGGCCTACGGAGTCAAGCAATTCCTCAAAAGATATATTATTAAAGCTGCTTTTTTCCAATGTTTTAAACAGTTCTTTCTTAACGTCTTTTGCCGACGCGTTCATCTCGGCAAGCTGAAATAACTCTTTAGCTTTTACATTTATCAGTTCCGATTTAATAGTATTATATTTATTATCAGATACGACATCTCTGAATGAGTAATCTTTAAGTATTGTATTTGACTGCTCCTGAGCTGATATTCCGTTTACTGTTCTGAAATAATCATCAAATCCGTTTGGCATTATATACTGTTCGATTATTCTATTTCCAATCAACCAGTTAGGTGAATAAATATTAATCCTGTAGTTTAAAAAGTTGGGTAGTATATTATATGGATTCGGCACAGACACACCTTTTCTCTTACCGCCAACCTTCTGACTTTCTATATGCGAAATGTATGTAAATTTTCTTATTGTCCAATCTGTTGCCCTTATTCTCAGTTCTTCATCAGTAGTATTACCATTAGACCAGCGAGACCATTGTTTCTGTTCTCTGTATATATTGCTCACATTTATTGTATTATATCCTCTCTCTTCAAAAAAAACGATTTCAGGTTGTACAGACTCACTTGCCTGAGTCCACATTCTGTCATAAATGGCAAACTGTGCCGGTACCTCAACTATGCGAAACCTCTTAAACGGATATTCTCCCATCCCGCGACTTTGCTGAAAACTTATCATCCCATTTTTTATCAATCCCGGTATAGTATCCATTATTGAATCGGTAATAGCCGAAAAATTATCATGTCCGTCTATAAAAGCTATTGAGTAATCGACCTTATCTATATATCTGCTATACTCTTTATATTTGCCTATAGCGAGTGATATATACAGCATTTTATTTTCAGGTTTAAACAGGTATTTTCCATCCTCAAAAACACATTCACCCTGCGATATTGCCTTTAAAGAGTCCGCTGTCGATACTTCAAGCGTGTAATCAGCAAAATAAGTCTGCTGCCAGTTAGGGTTTTCGTCGCTATATGAGGTTCCAGGGCGCGGATACCAATACGTTTCAGGCGTTAAGAGCACATAATCAGATTGTAGGAAAGCATATTGTTTATCTACATTAAATATGTCTATCGATTTATTAGCATTAAGCTTAGTCTTTTCAATATCAAGATAACAGAAAGACTGATCTATCCCTCCGTTATAAATAAATGAAAAGTTTATACGCTCATCCGCGTCTATCGGCTCTTCAAATATTACTCTTACAATCTGTTGTTGACGTTCGAAGCTCATCTTATATTCTTCACATGTCACGTTATCAATAATCATATCCGGATTGAGAGTAAATATCAACTCTGAAGTCTTACTCATTGTCTTGCCGCTAACTTTTGCTTCAGATAAAATTACGTCTCCACGATGGATTACCTTTATATCATATTTATCTGTAAGCAGTTTATCGGCACGGGAATATTTATTATTTAGAGAAAGATAAAGTTCCCGCTTTGACTCTTTGCTATTAAACCCATATATATGAGCAAATATCCCCGAAAAACCGCAACCAAGTATTAACAATGAAAAAGCCAAAACATAATACCTCCCGAGTTTTCGGTTGGGCAGTCTATTCAATCTATAAATGCTAAGACCAATAAGCCCGGATCCAATTAGTAGATATGCGCACCTATGCAGTAATATAGCCCTTATATTAGACATCCCTACTATATCAGACTTAACAAGAGGCAGATTAAATCCCATATAGTCAAAAACATAATAAAAATAATCTCCAATATAGAAAACGGTGAGTGCTACATAGCCAAGCAATAACGCGAATACGATTGCCTGATTTCGAATCAAAACCATTAAAAAATAAGAAAGCCCGATAATATATACCAGCGTAGGAATATTAATAAGAAAAATGTAATACAGATATGCTTTATAATCAACCCAGTCTAATGCACGGTTGAATATATAAGTCATTAAAACAGTTATAATACTGATAAACATAAACATCTGAATACTCCCCAGCGTTTTACCGAGCACATATTCAGTATTGCTCATCGGTTTTACAAAGAACACCTCGGAGGTATCGAGTTTTTGATCCCTTTTTATAAATTCAGAAGCAAGAAATATCGCAATGACCGCCTGCCCTACATTAAGCAAAAGCATAGACATATATGGCATCGTAGATGGCAATGCATATATTATATTTGTCACATTTATTACTGATGATGTTGGCACATAAGTATATATACCGATTATAGCTATAGATAAAAACGCGAAAATGCGAAAAAACCAGCTCCTTGATAAAAGCACACGCTCATACTTTGCGACAGACAATATTGTGTTTAATGATATCATTTGCATTTAGATTAGGATTAATAAATATTATCCGTTGGTCCACAATTTCAGATTATTTTCAAGAAAATAAACATAAGCGTGCTCCAGGTTTGGCTCATAAGGCTCTGCCAGTTCATGCGGTTTCTCGTCCGACACAATCTGAAGTTCCCATCCTTTTGGTACCGGAACGGTAGTAATAACTGGAAACTTCTCATTTATCTCCTGAAACTCAGATTCGGCCACGACCGCTCTCCATACTTTACCCTTTGCCTGAGATATGATCTGATCCGGTGAACCGATAAACGTCAGCTCCCCCTGATTAAGGAGTGTCATTTTATTGCATGAAGACGATATATCACCTACGATATGGGTAGAAAGGATTATAGTCACATTCTGACCACCTGCCTGAGAGAGAAGATTTCGGAAACGAATACGTTCCTCGGGATCAAGACCGGTAGTAGGCTCATCTACAATAATCACCTTAGGGTCATGAATAAGCGCCTGAGCAATACCCAGACGCCTCTTCATACCGCCAGACATTTTATTGGCGTATCTGTCTCTTACATCATAAAGTCCTACAGAATGCAGCATCTTTTCAACTGCCTCACGTCTTTTCCCTGAGTTATTCATGCCCGACAATCTTGCGGCATAATCAAGAAATTCATATGTTTTATATTGAGCGAAAAAACGGAAGTCCTGAGGCAGGTATCCTATTACGCTTCGTGCCTGTTTACGCTCTTTCAGCAAGTCGTACCCGTACATATTAACAGAGCCGGATGTCGGTTCATTAAGAGCCGCAAGGATACGTATCATTGTAGATTTACCAGCGCCATTAGGTCCGAGCAGACCAAACATTCCGGCCGGAATCTCTAGATTTATATTTTTAAGCGCGTGTTTTCCGTTAGGATATATTTTATTCAGATCCTTTATTATTATACTCATTCTTGCGTATTTTTCATCTATTCATTTATACATGCATAACACATAATCACAAAATAAATTAAATTTTAGCAGTTAACTCTTACACAAGAGTGTATAATTAGGACACAATCGTATAAATTGATGTATTATTTAAGCATAAACATGTACAAATCAGTATGTAAGTATTATTCCTGTCGAAAAGCTTCTCATCTCGGGACCTTTATTACTCTGAAACATTTTATTTGGGCTATACTTTGCATAAAAACCAATAGATCCGTATCCGGCTCTTGCAACCAGATCAATTGAAATAGGATTAACCCCAATATCGTCCATGTTTTCTGTATTTCTTGAATACTGAGGATCAGCGGCTGCGTGATAAGTAGTTTTCATACTCGAATGGGTAGTAAAATTCACCTGTGCCCCGGCTTGTAAATAAAGACACTCCTTAGGATGCAACTGCCATTCAAACATAACAGGCACTACCAAATCAAAAGTCTTTATTCTCGACTTCTTAATATCATAATTCTCAGAAAGAGTCTCAATTGCTATCTTATGATTCTCACGATAGAAGTGCTTATTGCCCTCAAGCACATAGTTACGCCAGTCAAGTCCGAATCCGAATACCAAACCAAAATTATTACTGTAAAGAGGAACTGACACATCAAAAATATTCCAGAAAATCTCTTTCGAACGATTAAAATCAATTGAAACCCCGTTAGACTCTTCACTATTTATAAATTTAAGATCCTTATCGCAGGCAT
>CAMTOT010000035.1 GCA_947074165.1 uncultured Bacteroidales bacterium | reverse complement strand
CATGATCTGAATATCTTATATATCAAAATTTTAATTATACTAAAAAATGCGTTTTATTCCATTAATCGCTATGCTGTGTTGTGCAGCATTGCCCAACTATGCGTCGCATTATGAAGCCGTCGCTGCTGAAAATATGAATCTGAATAAATCAGATGCCAACATCTTTGGACACGTCATTGACAAAAACACAAAAGAACATGTTCCTTACATAAATGTAATACTAAAAGGTACAACTATCGGTGTGGCGACCGATGCTACCGGACATTTCTTTCTTAAAAATATGCCCGAAGGTAAGTTCACGCTAGAAATTACAGCAATAGGCTATAAAAAAATATCTAAAGAGGTGATTCTGAAAAAAGGAGTATCTCTTGAGGAAAACTTTGAGGTAGAAGAGGATATTGCGTCTCTTGATGGCGTTGTGGTTTCTGCAAACAGAAATGAGACGTCTCGACGACTTGCTCCTACGCTTATTAATGTTATTGACTCTAAGCTCTTTGAAAATACAAACTCAACTACGCTTGGTGACGGACTAACTTTTCAACCCGGTGTACGCATCGAAAACAACTGTCAAAACTGTGGATTCCAGCAAATCAGAATAAATGGCCTTGACGGTCCTTACACTCAGATCCTTATAGATTCTCGCCCAATATTCAGCGCTCTGTCAGGCGTTTATGGCGTAGAACAGATTCCTGCCAATATGGTAGAAAGAGTAGAAGTTATGAGAGGAGGCGGATCCGCTCTTTTTGGGTCTTCGGCCATAGCAGGCACAATAAATGTAATCACCAAAGAGCCTATACGCAACTCCGCTCAGATTGCGCATAACCTCCTATCGATCGGTAATTCAGGTGCATTCGACAATAATACTACACTCAACGCGTCTCTGGTTACTGACGACCACAAAGCCGGTATATATATTTTCGGACAAAACAGACACCGATCAAGCTATGATCATGACGGCGACGGATTCTCTGAAATTCCCGTTATACACTCTCAAACTATTGGATTCAGATCATTCCTTAAAACAGGTATCTATTCAAAACTTACCTTCGAATATCATCACCTGCAGGAGTACCGCAGAGGGGGAGACAACCTTGACCGTCCTTGTCATGAAGCTGATATTGCAGAGATGGTAGAACACTCAATAGATGGAGGAGGTTTGAAATGGGAATATTTTTCACCCGATGAAAAACATAAATTCAGTATATTTTCGTCTGCTCAGAATACAGGTCGCGACAGCTACTACGGTGGCGGTCAAGATCCGGATGCTTACGGAAGAACTGAAAATATCACTTTCATGGCTGGTTCCCAGTACAATTACTCTTTTGGCAACTGTATTTTCATGCCTGCCGACCTTACAGCTGGAGCAGAATTCAACTATGATGATCTTGAGGATAATATGTGGGGGTACAACCGCACGGTAAATCAAAAAATCAAAATTGGAAGCGCATTTCTTCAGAACGAGTGGAAAAATCACCGTTGGGGTATTCTTATTGGCGGGCGTCTAGACAAACACTCTTTGATGGATAATCCGGTTTTCAGTCCGAGAGCCAACATCAGATATAACCCTACTAAAGATATTAATTTGCGCGCAAGTTATTCTACCGGTTTCAGGGCTCCGCAAGCGTTTGATGAAGATTTACACGTGGAGAACGTACAAGGAACTGTGGCTATGGTACAGCAGGCAGCAGACCTAAGCGTAGAAAAATCTCGTTCTATAAGCGTTTCCTCTGATATTTATCACCGCTGGGGCGCATTTCAGGGCAACTTCATGATTGAAGGCTTCCATACTAAACTTAACGACGTATTCTTCCTTGAAAATATTGGTCTTAACGATGAAGGAATTCTTATAAAAGAAAGAAGAAACGGGTCGGGAGCAAAGGTAATGGGTATCAACCTTGAGGGTAAACTTGCATATATGTCTCTTGTTCAACTTCAGGCAGGTATTACTCTACAGAAAAGTCGCTACGACGAACCCGAGCAATGGAGTGAAACTGCTCCGGAGGAAAAAAGAATGTTCCGTACTCCTGATTTTTACGGATACTTCACGGCTACTTACAACCCTATTAAACCACTATCCATTGCGCTCTCAGGCACATATACCGGAGAAATGCTTGTTCAACACGTTATGGAAGCAGGTGACGAAGCTGTAAAGACTCCTGACTTTTTTGACATGAATGTAAAAATAAGCTATGATTTTAAGCTTTACGGTTCTTCTGTTTTGCAGGTAAACGCGGGCTGTCAGAATATCTTTAATTCATTCCAGAAAGATTTTGACCGTGGAGCTGACAGAGACTCAGGATATATGTACGGACCGACACTCCCAAGAAGTTGTTACGCCGGTATTAAACTTAGTTTCTAAGCGCCAAATTTTATTATTCATAAAAAGACAAGATAAATATCTTACTTTAAACTCATTGCGCATCCTACGTTGTTATAACCGACATCGTCTGATGCGCAATATTGCATCCCTTTATTAAATAATATATATCAAGCAATGCGTTTTATATATGAGAAAGGGTATAAATTTTACTATTTTAGCGTCCTAATAATATTGTCTGAAAATTGATACACCTTTTCTATGAACTACTTTGCTTGTTTTGCCCTTACTATTCTCACGCCGGCTTTTAGAAATATTCATGAAGTTGAAAATAAAATAAATATACTATTCATCACTCTTATTATTTTTATCATTATATCGTTTCTGCTTTTCTCTTTTGCCATTTTGTTGAGAAACAAAATGACAAGAATGGTCATTGAGACTAATAATGCAAGAACACATATATCCGACCTTAATATGTCAGTAAATATGCTTATTGGTGAGTCTGATATCGTAATAATGAGATACGACGTAATCAATAAAATATTGTACAGACTGCATAACGGACGATACATCGAAATATTAAAAACACTACAACAATTAGAAAAAAATATTCATCCTGAGGATTTCCATATATATAAGCGAGATTACGACAGAGTCATAAACGGTGAGGTTGACAAACTGATTAGCAATTTCAGATGTTTCGAACCTGATCAGGGCATATACTTTGATTATGAATATGTTGTTACTGTAAATAAAGATATAAAAAACAACGTGACAGGTGTTTTATTATCAAGACGTAACGAAACAAAGCAGAAAGAGCATATCAGAGAACAAAAAGAGGTCATCGACGGACTTAACCTTGCTCTTAAATCAGGCAACCTAAGCCGCTGGAAATATGACATATCTTCTGCTTCAATTAAGATTACAGACAGCGAACTGAAAGAATTTACTCTTTCAGAATCTGAAATTATAAAAGTCATACATGAAGAAGATATCAACACGGTATTTTCCCATCTGAAGAAAATCCTTGACGGTAAAACTCCGGGCAGCCTGATTGTAAGATTAAGACAAGCGGACCTCTCATACAAACCTTATGAAATCCACTCTATACTCAAGTATCGTAAAGACGGCTCACCCGACAATATAAACTGTATATGCGTTGACATCTCAAATATTATTGAATATAGAAAACAACTCAATGAAAAGGTTGACCTTTTAGAGACTATCACCAATAATATGCCTACCGGTCTTATGTACACTGATAAAAACGGTAAAATACAAGAGGTCAATGATGAGTTTATAAAGCTAACAGGTCTTAAAGATAAATCCGTCCTTATTGACAATTATAATTTCAGTTGTTTTGAAAGCATAAAATCAGACAGACTTGAGCAACTTAAAAGAGGAGAAGTTATAAAAACAGAGATCCATTTTAATGAGATTTACAATATACCAGATCTGTTTACTGATGACATTCTTCCTAACGACGAGATATTTGAAGTTATTAGCGCTGCTATATTCGATAAAGAGAATGATATTATTGGATATATATTTCTTTTCAACTGTATTACAGAAGCTCACAAATACAAAGCGCAAATTGAACGCGCAAAACAAGAACTCGAACTAAGCAACAATAAACTATTAAAAAGTGAACTTAGACTCAATACGATTCTAAACAAACTTCCTATACCTATATATCTGAAAGATTTTGATCAACAAAGATATATTTATGTTAATCACGAGGCTAGCAGAGTCTACAACATTAAAGTAGGCGACTTTACTGTAAACAACACAAATACAAATCAGGCCATATACAGCCGTGATATTGAAAGTAAGATTATATATAGCGGCGAGGATTATACTGCAAGCGAGCAGGTTACTCTTTTCGATGGACAGATAATGGATACTTTCGTTAAGAAAACACATCTTATAAACAGTGATAAAGATGAGATCCTTGTTGTACGTATGGATCTTACAAAAGAAAGACAGGCGCAGTTTGCAAAAAAAATCCTTTCTGCTTCTTTATCTTCTTTTAAAGCATTCACCTGGATAATGGATACCCGTAGCGGTATAATAACATATGGTGAAGACTATACCGAACACTTTGTTTCTGATTTGTGCGAGCGCAACACTATCAAAAAATTCAGCCAGTACATACACGAAGACGACAGGTTAAATTTCATTACCGGATTTAATGAATTCTCTCTGCTTGACAGCACGCAACAGACATTTGTCTTCCGCTTCAATTCAGACAACAGCGATGTATACGAATGGTGGGAATGCAGAGCTGTTATAGAGACGTTTAAAGATAAAGGTAAAGAGTATAAAATGATATACTCTTTCAACATAAATATCAACAAACAAAAACAAACCGAAATTGACTTAAATATAAGCAAAGAGAAAGCCGAACAGTCAGATAAACTAAAAACAGCGTTTCTTGCTAATATGAGTCATGAAATCAGGACTCCACTTAATGCTATTGTAGGGTTTTCCGAATTGATACAGTATTGTGATATCCAGGAGGAGAGAGATGAGTACATGGATATCATCAATAATAACAACGATATGCTGTTGAGTCTTATTAATGACATACTTGACCTATCTAAAATAGAGTCGGGCGCTATTGAGATTAAACCTGAGAGATTCGATATTATCACTGCTATAAACGAGTCTTTCGCGTCTTTCAACACCCGGTTTATAGACAAGGGCATTGATTTGCGTTTCGAATGCTCAATATCGGAGTGTATTGTCAATCTTGATCGCAAAAGAATGCTTCAGGTTATGACAAACTATCTGTCTAACGCCCTAAAATATACCCAAACGGGACACGTAGTTATAGCCCTTGTAGTTTCCGGCAATGATATAAAAATCAGCGTTACCGATACCGGCATAGGCATAGATTATGATAAACAACATCTCGTTTTCGGGCGTTTCGAGAAACTTGATTCTTTCGCTCAGGGTACCGGGCTCGGACTGGCCATAAGTAAAGCCATAGTTGAGACAATTGGCGGTAAAGTAGGATTCTCGTCAAAGAAAGATTTCGGCTCAACATTCTGGGCTTCATTTCCCGAATGCATAGAGTCTGTTGTTAAAATTGAACATGTAATATAAACATGGCTCTTTTTTCACTATTTTTGCACCATATTCACATCTCTTATTTATTATGGCAAAACAGATTATCAGGAAAATAGCTCAGCCTGACATTATTAAGAAGAATGCAAAAAACATAAAGGTTTCTGTATTTTCTTTGGCTATTGTTTACATTCTTTTGTTTGACAGCAACAGTATGTTGAAACGTTTTACCAATTATCTTGAGATAAATGAACTAAAAAATGAAATAAAGTCATATCGTGACGATATTGAAATCAGTAAAAGACGAGCTCATGAATTAAAATCAGACAAGGCAGACCTTGAAAAGTTTGCTAGAGAACAGTTTCTTATGAAGAAGAAAAATGAAGATATATATATTATAAAATGAATAATAAAATAAATAACTACCTGTATCAGATATCAGCTATCATCATTCTTTTATCTGCTGTAGCCTACGCTTTTATTCCTGAAATAAGCTCTTATGTTTTCTCAGTGGCGGCGGCAGGCTTTGCGATATCAAGGCTGACTCAAAGATATACAGGAAAAAACACTCGCATAAAAAGACTTTATAATATACAAAAGCTTTCCGCTTTTGCTATGTTAGGAGCTTCTTATTTCATGTTTAAACCTTACAATCAATGGATAATATTTCTTATTATCGCAGGTTTTATAGAGTTCTATACCGTTACATTTATATCTAAGGAAACGGAAAAAGAGAATAAAGAGAAATAAAAAGCTTTTATAAAAAATAATCCTCCGAAAAGTTTAAAATTTTTCGGAGGATTATTTTTTTGCAATGACCCATTATTATGCCACATTTATCTACCTTGTCACTTTTACAATCTGACCTTTTGTAGTAGAACGCATATCCGGACGATACATATCCTCACAGAATGAAGGCGGCATAAAGAACTCGCCGGCATAAGAAGCTACAAGGTAAACTCTTATCTGAACTTTATTATTCCCCTTTAGCACAGGAATATATGATATCACCCTATCGTCTCTTACATCCTGATAAGTGACTCCCGCAGCCAAAGATTCATTATCAAGGAATCGGGTATTTACAATCTCCCATCCCGACGGGATAACCTGACTTACTATTATATTACTTAATTCCCCCTGTGAGATATTTGTCACCTCAACTGTGGCGTAAAAGTTTTCTCCCATCTTAAGATTCTCAATATCTATATTATTATTTCGCTGATCCGAATAATATATCTTAAGGTCCAGACCATAAGCAGATGCTTCCTGCAACTCTTTAGAAGGTATGCCGACTGTAGAAAGACACGCGTAAAGAGTACCTGTACCATTATTCATAACAGTTATATTCTGAGACTGACTCATATCTAAATTATAAGAACAAACAGGTTTGTCAATATCCGCTTTTATTTTTACAGTTCCCCATATATCCGCTTTTATAATATCTGAAGGAGGATTATTCTTATAAAAATCAGCTAAGGCAATAATAGAAAACGCTGTAGCCTGAGTATTAATCTGAGGCTGAGAACTAAGCTGCTCTGAAATATCTTTCACAAGTTTCTCTGCCATACGCACCTTATCCACACTATTCAGAGCAATTACTCTCATTGCCATATTTCTGAGTTCATTCCCAAATGTATAGTTATTGCTCTGCGAGTCGTCTGCTTTCACATCTGTACTTTGTTCAAGTATCTGCACCGCGATATCCTTTCTCTCTATGGCGGCGTAAGCTGCCGCAAGCAACGATTGAGTTGTATAGTTCAATACTGTCTCATTAAGCCTGTTCATTGCTCCGATTTCAGAATTATCTGAAAGCGCGAGCGCGTAAAGACGATAAGCCTGAGCCGTATTCTTAGCGTAATTATCCGCTACATATTTCCAGCTTCCGGCAGCCTCTTTCTGATACGCTACTGCACTGTTATAAATATCGTCTTTCACATAATAGCCATTATTTCTCGCTTCGGTCATAAAGTGAAGCGCATATATAGATCCCCATTCCGATACATTGGTACCACCCTGCCAATAAGCAAAAGCACCGCCAGGCATCATATAAGAAGGCAAAGACGCTATTATATTCTTAACCCGTCTCTCTACATTATTATGCTCAGCTTCACTCATATCGGTAAACTGAGAAAGATACAGTAAAGGAAACGCGCGAGAAACGCTTTGCTCAATACATTCAAATGGATATTGCTCCAGATAATCCAGACGCTTATTAAGGTTAAGCGGCACGATAGACGATAGCTCTAAAGTACCCTCGTTTGTACCCTGCATACCGACAGGATTCATCACAAGCGTAGCCGATTTACCAGGCTCTATAGCTTCACTCATCTGTTTGGCTACAGGTATAAGGTTAGATCTTACGGCAATATCCTCTACCCATGTAGCTTCAGCCTCTTTACTTGTAGCTGTTGCAGAGACCGTACCGGTTCCTGTCTCATTTTTCACATCTAAATCAAACCACAATATCGTACTGCCTTGTTTCGTCATAGTCACTTTCTGCGTCATCGGCTTATCAATACCGAGCAAAGAAGCCCCGTTTACAGTGACGCTTATCTCTCCTACATTATCTTCCATCGCAAAAACAGTAATAGGCAGTTTTATCCTATCTCCAGGATTCAGCTCTCGCGGCAATGTACCAAGTATCATAACAGGCTGTTTGACTATAATATCTTTTGATGCAGAGCCGTAAGCATCCTTCTTCACATCTGCTGCTACAACCATACATCTCACCTTACCTATATATTCAGGCATAGCAATAGGGATATCCATAGTTTTACCCCCTTTCAGTGTATAAGGGCCTTTATATATCACAACCGGTTTAAATCGATTAACTCCGTTTCTGGCACTGTTGTCAATCTCGGCGTCACCTCCGATACTATATATCTTATTCACTTTTCCTTTATACGCGCCAATCACAAGATCATATATATCCCATGTTTTAATGCCGAGAGCCTCTTTTGCATTGAACGCTGCCCATGGGTCCGGTGTTTTAAAACGTGTCAAATCAAGCAGACCGTAATCTACGATAGCAAGAGTGAATGTCATATCTTTTTTATTCTTCTCCATCACTGACACATTAAATTTATTACCCGGGCGCACATCCGCCGGTGCCGTGATAACGGGTTCCAGTTTTGATGCCGGATCTACCACTTTCAAAGACAATATGCCATACATTCTTATAGGCAAATCCGTAGTGCTCTTATACTCATTTATAAGAACTACATTTACATAAATATTAGGTGTAAAATCCTTATCTGCGGTAAACGTATAGCTTGTCTGACTCTCCTCACATTTTATATTTTCGATTCTAAGTATCTTTGATCCGTTTTCAATTATAACACGCGCGTTCGCACCCTTTACAGATGGAAATGACACAGTGATTTTCTCCCCGGTATTATACTCAGGTTTTTCCGAAGATATATTAAGACGCGTAGCCTTATCCGAATTAGAATCAGGTAAGCGAAGATATATATCAGAATCAAAATAAGCTTTAACTCCGGTTATGTGACCGCTCGCGTTATTTTTTACCATAATAATATAAGTACCCCATTCCGATGAAGGAAAATTCAGGGTGAACGTACCTTTACCCTGACTGTCTGTCTTAACATTTATAGTACTTACAAGTTTACTGTAGCCCGACGACATATAATCCGCAAGATTCTGCGCGTGAGAATCAAGCCACCAATACCAGTAACCTTTATAAACAGTCACAGTACAGTCTATATTCGCCGCAGGTTTCCCCGACTCTTTAAGCGTAGCTATATCAAACACATGGTTCTTGCCCGTAAGAAGTGTTTCGCCATTCACCTGTGGTGATTTTACGCCTGCGTACGATGTATATGGAGAGTATTTTATGTTATTACCGCCTATGCTGTAACTACCCGCGTCTTCATATACCTTAGTTATAAACTCAGCCATAAGCATACCGGGAGCACCCTCACCTGCCGTAAGGGTCTCTTTTATAGTAGCATCGCCATCCTCATTTGTAATGCCTTTACCAAACTGTATCTCTTTAGGCTCATATTTGGCGGCTATATTATCAAACTTATAATCTTTGTATCCGTCAAAAGTAGTTTTAATATTTTTGAAAGTCACGTTTATATCATAACCAAGCTCAGAGGCCTTTGCTCCGGTCAGCCAGGCACTATGCAAATTTGCCACTATAGGCTTATCTGCCTGAAGTATCTTCTCGTCGAATGTAAGATCAACAGACAATCGGTTTGGCTTAATTGTTTCAATCCTTAAACGTTTTGAAAACACAGCACCTCCCACTTTTACCTTACACTCCCATACACCGGTAGGTGCATCCTGATTTGTATAAAGTGAAAAAGGATATATTCCGTTCACACCACGGAGGGTTGTTTTCTTCATAACCTGAATATTCTGCGGATTATAAAGCTCAATACTTACCGGGTGCTTCTCTGGAAGAGGGTTATCATTATCATTAAGTATAAACGACACGTATATAGAGTCACCCGGTCTCCATACACCTCTGTCAGTATATATAAACCCTTTCACACCCTGTTGTATCACCGTACCTTCCACGTCAAAATCGCTGATAGATAAAGAACCATACTCCGGCATGCGTATATATCCGCGCATATCATCTTTTGATGCTATAGCGTAGAAAGGGCGTGTATCTCCATTGTCAATTACGCACAATCCCTCACTATCACTTTTGCCTTTACCTAAAAGTACATTTTTATATCCGTACAGCTTTATCTCTACACCACGCATAGGAGCTGATGTATTTAAATCATTGACAAGAAAAGTTGTCTCATTCGATTTCGGTTCTCTTTTAGCTATAAGCCCAATATTTGACGATATTAAATTCTTGGATATATACTTATAGTTATAGTATGGTTCGAAAGCGGGGTTATTACTCAACTTCCAGTTCCATACCCCGGGTCCGTCGCTGAAATTCATATAGCGAGATTCATCCGACATTTTATTCATCTCGCCTCTGCCTATCTCGTCAGCTTCATCTATTATCTCTTGTTTTGTTTTTTGCGCACGCCCACTGGTTTTATAAGCGGACAAATCATAAGTATATGATAGACGTACAGAGTAGATGGTACCTTTTTCAACTTTTATAAAGTCTTCAAGATTTATACCAAATGTATTTTTTTTGGTAAGTTCATAATCACCAAGCTCATCAAAGAATATCACTTTCTTTGCTATCATGTCGCCTACGTTATAGATTCCGTAATCGTTAAGCGTATTTTGCTGCAAAAATTCCTGAATATTATTTGAATAAACTTTCATGACACGCACTATGACACCCTTCAGCATTTGTGCCTCAAAAAGTATACTTGTGCCTCCCTCGGAAGGAAGAATAATCCCATCTGAAACAAATCCAAGATATGGTTTTGGATTGGCAGCTTCAAGCTGTTTTGTAAACAGTCCCGGATTTTCTGAATTCTTTCTTTTCAATACATCACCTCTCGCGCTTCTTATGCCGTCTGATATATTTATTTTTGTCGATTTATCTTTTGGATTATCGAAATGTACTCTCAGAGTATTACCATTTATTGTATAACGCAAATTTTCATAATCGGGAAGTTCCACAAGTCCGCGCATATCTTGTTTTCTGGAAAGCGGCTGTGTAAAATATATCACAACAGTCTTGCCATCAGGTAAAGCCCTGACTGAATACACATCAAATGCCTTTGTATCCGGGATACTTATTTCGACCTGCATGCCCACAGGGTAATTCATCTTATTTGATACGGTACTAAACTGGATCTTACTGCCGGCCTTCACATCCGCCGATTGTCCTGACACCCTATATGAATATATTCCCGGCTCTATCTTCTCTACATTAATTTCACTATTTGAACCGGATAAACCAACAAGGCTTTTTATATCCGCTGCGGTTTCATCATCATTAGTAAATATTCTGCCGGAAATGGTATATTTCTCAGATCTATTCATTTTGAAAGTTGGCTCTTCAAACTCTATATGAGGCGTTTTTGTCATAAAAGAGTACGAAAGCGTACCTCCGTCGTCAAACATTGCTCCTGCGTTTACCTTAACGTGATATACAGTACCTCTGCTCAATCCACCTTTCGGTTTAAAAATAAGCGACCTATTGTCGGCAACTGATAGACTACCATCTACCTCAGGCTTCATAGAAAATACTTTTTTCAGCGCCCCGGAACTATGATACTCCGCCGGTATATCGTTACTGAATTTTATCACTATATCAGTTTTGCGAGACACAATCCCTGAAGTGAAAGATTCTATAAGCGGATTGGCAGGTATGGACTGATTAACAACAGCACTCTCTTTTGTAGTTTTTTCCGTGCAAGAGAAAACTACAAACAAGCTTAACAATAAAAAAACGTGATGAAATATTCTGTATTTCATAAACTTAAAATTAGATTTACGCAAATGTAAATAATTATATTTACCAAACATTATTAAATATTATCAAATAGGAATTCATATGTCTCTATTGCTTCGCAAGCTTTTATTTTCATCACTTATATATATTTGCGCGTGCTTCTATTTTTGTATCCCCGAGCCTCTTTTTAACGAACCGCTGTCTGACATACTATATTCTACGGACGGTCAGTTACTTGAGGCTTCAATTGCTCCTGACGGACAATGGCGCTTCCCTAAGTCAGATACAATACCCGGAAAATTTGCTCTATCTATAATACAGTTTGAAGACAAACGTTTTCAATCACACCCGGGCATTGATCCTCTTGCCATAGCCAGAGCGATAAGATTAAATATGTCAGGTGGAAAAATAAAAAGCGGCGGAAGCACTATCACTATGCAACTCGTCAGACTAAGCCGCAAAAATCGCGAACGCACATATTTTGAAAAGGTTATAGAGATTATACTTGCGCTACGCATCGAACTTTCATATTCCAAAGAACAGATTCTGAGTCTTTATGCGTCATACGCTCCATTTGGGGGCAATGTGGTAGGGCTTGAAGCCGCATCGTGGAGATATTTCGGACGATCCTCATCTACGCTGTCATGGGCGGAGGCTGCTACTCTGGCCGTACTGCCAAACTCACCATCTATGATCCATCCGGGCAGAAACCGCGAATCGCTTCGAAAAAAACGCGACGCTCTCCTTTTAAAACTAATGAACGGCGGCATTATTGACAATACTGTGTATCAGTTATCACTGGCAGAGAGAGTACCCGAAAAACCTTCGCGACTTCCCTCTCACGCTTACCACCTCATGTCGAAAGCGCGAAAAGATGGTAAAAAGGGCAAAATAGAGTCTACACTCAACTACAATCTGCAAAGACAAATTACATATATAGCTGAAAGATATACGCAAAGATACCGGCATAACAGAGTAAATAATATTGCAGTTATCATAACAGAAGTAGCAAGTGGCGATATACTCGCCTATGTTGGCAACGGCACTATGAGCGATGATATTTCTTTAAACAGATCTGTAAATATGATAGAGGCGGCGCGGAGTACCGGGAGCATACTAAAACCTATTCTTTTCGCGTCGATGCTCAATGAAGGAATGATATTGCCTAAAACGCTGCAGGCAGATTATCCGCTTTACATATCAGGTTTCGCGCCTCAAAACTACAACAAGTCATTCAGCGGCGCGGTACCTGCCGATGAGGCTATATCCCGTTCTCTTAATGTGCCGCTTGTAAGAATGATACTCGATTACGATTACAACAGATTTTACGACAAACTAAAATCTATAGGAATGAATACTCTATGCTTCGGTGCCGACCATTACGGAGCGTCTCTTATTCTTGGCGGAGCTGAAGGCTCATTAAGAAATATGACGGGGGTATATGCATCTATGGCAAGGATATTATTGCAAGACAGATATACAGTCGACGACTACAGAGATCTAAACTACATAAAAGCCAACTCTCTTGCGCCAACTGCACATGATGCAAATAATACTCATTATGATAAAGCTGAAACTGATTATAATCCGGCATTGGAAAGAGCCGCTATTTGGCAGATGTTCAATACAATGACAGGGCTTAACAGACATGAGGAGGAATCTGAATGGAGCGTTTTTTCATCTATGAAAAAGATAGCATGGAAAACAGGTACAAGCTACGGCGGACGAGATGCGTGGGCGATTGGAGTGACTCCTCTATATGCTGTAGGTGTATGGGTAGGCAACTCCTCCGGTGAGGGACGGGCGGGTGTAACCGGTGTGGGATATGCAGCTCCTGTATTATTTGATGCATTTTCTTTACTTGATGATACGGCATGGTTTGAAGAACCGCGTGAGGGTACACGTGAGATACCGGTATGCTCTTTGTCGGGACATAAAGCGACTGAATATTGCGAACATGTAGATACTATACGCCTGCCGGAAGCTGGCGTAAAGAGCAATCCGTGTCCTTACCATAAGCGGATATTCCTAGACCCGTCAGGTAAATATCGCGCCGACGGAGGATGTTTCCCTGTCGAATCGCTTATTAAAAAAAACCGCTTTATACTACCTCCCGCTATGGAATGGTATTACCGGCAATGTCATGCGGGATATACCTCACTTCCTCCGTTTTACCCGGGCTGTAACGAATCAGGCGATAAAATTGATATTATTTACCCTCAGCATGGAACTAAAATCTACCTTCCCGTAGGCTTTTCCGAAAAGAAAGAAAAGATTGTAATACGCGCGGCTCATACACGCCACGACGCATCTTTATACTGGTATCTGGGCAATGAGTTTGCCGGTGAAACTTCCGGCAGCCATGAGCTCGCTGTTTCACCTTCTACCGGAAAACATATTCTGACTATAACAGACGATATGGGTATGTCTGTAAGAATAGCTTTTGAAGTGTTCTCTCACGAAGAAACAGCCAATTCCTAACTAACTAATTATAAAGCCCATACATTCAAACCTTAAAAGCAAATCAAAAATATCCCAACTAAACCTTTATGTGCAACGCCTGTTGCCGATATCGGCAA
>CAMTOT010000034.1 GCA_947074165.1 uncultured Bacteroidales bacterium | reverse complement strand
TTTCCCTACCCGACGCTCTTCCGATCTGTCACTACCTGTTATATAGCAATCTGCCTTAGGTGGATTATTCTTAAGTTGCGCGTAAGAATTATACACCCTATCAGATGCATTAATATATTTTTGCATAAATATATTAAATTTTCTTCCAGGGACAGTGGAAATCGATTTTTTATTGACAATTTTATTTTTTATATATCCAAATAGATTTACCGGATTTAAAAGTCTGATGATCTTTTTTGATAAAGGCTCGCCAAACTTATTATAACGAATAAGGAATGGCTCATGCCCCTGTTTAATTAAAGCCTGCTGAAGCGCGTACATTTGCAAAAACTGACCATAGTTATCACTCGTCCACCATATGGTCATTACTCCTATTTTCATATTTTCTTTGTTATATCGTTATAATTCACTTAGTATCATCAGCATAACTCCTTGTGTAAGCTCACTGTATCCGAATGTATATGAATACATATTAAAACCATAGGTGTCGCCGGAAGTGTGGGCAATCCATCCGTTTTTATCAGTATAAGGAGCCATTATTCTTACAATATCTTTATTGTCGGTATATCCGAGCTTCCTCAAAGCATATCTGATCATTACAGTCGTAGAGGAATCGAAAGAAAAACAACTACCCGGATATTGAGTATATCCGCCCTGCGGAAGTTCGGTACGGGTTATAGACTCGCAAAATCTGTTTGCTTCTAATTCGTTGAGAGATAATGAATCAGAAACGGAGGCAAGCCCCATGGCATACCATCCCATACCACGTCCCCAATTGGCAGCTCCTACCTGATAACCGTGATCTCTATTAAAACCATGTACAGGCAAATTTGATTTAGTATCTATTCCGTATCTTACAAAATCTTTCATTTGCTTAATATTCAAATCATAAGCGGCACTGTCATTAAACATCTGCGCATACTGAGATATAAAAGGACACACAAGTCCGAGCACATCATTATGCTGATTATGATTACCTTCGTTTTCTCTGTAAAGAATGCCGTCGGGGGTGTCTTTAGATTTAAGAAAGTTCATTATTGAGTCTGAGAATATTTTATATTTCTCGTCTCCTGTGATTGAATACATATTAAGAGCGACCATACCAAACGGTACCTGATCGACTACATTAAATTCAAAGGAAGGACTACCATGCGAGGTTATAAAAGCGTCAATGCGATTACGGTATTTATTTATTAGTAAAGTGTCCCCTTTAGCGCGCGCGTATTGGGTTATTCCTGTGTATAGATATGCGCGGGGATAAAAAAAGAAACTATGTTTGCGCCCCTTGCCCATAAGATTGAGCACCTCTTCTTTAAAATCAGACTGCCGCCTTGTAGGCATTATCACCTCATCACTTTGCAACATTTCGATTGCGCCTTTCAAGATAAGTTTCTCATACTCGGATTGTGATATTTCAGCACTCAGATATTGCGGTTCGTTTTTAAAAAGCGGAAATACATTTATATATAAAAAGAATACGTTAAGTGATACTGAGCAAACAATAATAATAGCTATAAAAATCTTTTTCATAATTAGAATAAAAAACAATAATTCAATGATGGTAAGCACATTAACCGGACATGCATAATAAGTAATAATACGTGAATCATTATGATTTCAAATGTAAGAAATTATTATTATCCTTAATTGATTAATTATTAAATAAATTATTACATTTAATCCATATATATTTAAAATTTAAATGAAAATTCTTATAGTTTTTCGTGAAGGAAAATCAGACAATCTTTTCGTAAATACTCTTTGTAAGGGGATAAGTGATAAGGGTATAGATATAACCTGCTCTGTTGATAAGTTTTGGAATGACAACAATACTTTTTATGACATCATACATTTTCAATGGCCAGAGGAGATAGCCGGATGGAGTACGCAAGAAGCCGACATTGCCAACAGATTTGAAAGCAGAGTAAATGAACTAAAAAAAAGAGGTTCTAAATTTATATATACTCGTCATAATATAAGACCTCATTACTCCGGTGAGATAACATCACGAATCTATGATATAATAGAACAAACAGCTGATACAGTGGTGCACATGGGCAATTTCAGCAAGAAGGAGTCTGAGGGGAAACTATATAATGCGAGAAATGTAGTGATCCCTCATCATATTTATGAAAATACTTATAATGAGAATATAACTAAAGATCAGGCTCGCAAAGAACTTGGGATTGACAGTGATAAATATGTTATAACGGCGTTTGGTAAGTTCAGGCACATGGATGAAGTAAAAATGATATTAAGCGCTTTTGTCAGTCTTGACATCAAGAATAAATATCTTCTCGCGCCTCGTCTTTTACCATTCTCTCCTTGCGCGAATAATAAAAGCATTGTAAAACGTATTATTTCGAAACTTGCGTTTGTGATATCCGTGCCGGTCTTAAAAGCTATAAACATCAGCGGAGGCTCAAATGAGAATATCATTTCCGATGAAGATCTGCCTTTGTATATTGCCGCGTCGGATATAATAATGGTACAAAGAAAAAGAATACTTAATTCGGGAAATGTGCCGTTGGGGTTTCTTTTCGGAAAAGTTGTGGCAGGTCCCGATACGGGAAATGTAGGTGAGTTATTACGACAAACAGGCAATCCCGTTTTTAATCCGGAGCTAAAAGAGTCTATCACCAAAGCAATGAAAGAAGGATATAAACTATCTGCATCAGGAAAGGGGGAAACAAACAGAATGTTCGCTTACCGCAATTACGCGATAGATAAGATCTCAGCTATGTATATAGATGAATATAAGTTGCTGGTATAAATGACCGGAATACGTTATAAAAAACAATGGGAAAGAGCAACTACACTCTTTCCCATTGTTTTGATTGACTGCTATATCTTTTAATTATTTTTGCGGGTGAACCTGCCGCTACACAGAAAGGGGGTACATCTTTTGTAACAACACTACCTGCGGCTATAACAGAGTTTCTGCCGATTGTGACGCCGGCTGTTATTACTGAATTGGCACCTACCCAGACACCTTCTTCGATGGTTATTAAGGAGGTCGAAATGCCCTGATGGGAGATTGGCTTACTTATATCTGTATAATTATGATTTAGAGCCGAAACGACAACATGCTGACCAATCATTACATTATTTTCTATTCTTACAGGTCCTATAATGGTATTTGATAAACCAACCCTGCACTTGTCGCCAATGATTATATCGCCTACCATATTATTTATTATAGAAAAAGATTCTATAACAGAAGCACTGCCTATATGAAAGATATTGAAAGGGACGATATCCTTTCTGACGTTTCTATATATAAATGATCTTCGCCCCTTTTTGATATAGAATGGGAAAAGTAACCTTAACCATAAGCGGGGACGGGTCAATACGGGATCAACCATCATGTTAAGCATAGCGTTTTTTATGCCCGGATGACTTTTTAGTTTCTCTTTTATCTTTGTAGCTGACATTATTTATTCTGCTTTCGGTTATTTTTAAACACTTCATTATATATTGAAAGAAGATTATCCGCTGTTTTTTCCCATGAAAAACATGCAGTACGGTCGAAACCGGCTTTTACTCTCTGGTGATATAATGACTCATCTTTCTCTAATGACAATACAGCTTCCGCGATATCCTCCGGTTTATATGGATCAACAAGTATAGCTCCATCACCTGCGACTTCCGGTATGGCTGAAATATCAGATGTAATGACAGGTGTCCCACACGCCATTGCTTCAAGCATAGGTATGCCGAAACTCTCCCTGAGTGAAGGGTATAGGAAAGCGAATGCTCCTGAAAAAACAGCAGGCAGATCGGTATTTTTTATATATCCCGGAAAACGCAAATATGATAATATATCTTCGATACCCTCTTTTTTAAGAATATCGGTCACACTCTCCTCTTTTAAATCCGCGATAAGCAAAGGAAGCTTACGTGATGAGTATTTAAGATAGATACTATATGCTTTAAGTACTCGTGAGGTGTTTTTCTTGGGATCGGTATTACCTAAAAAGAATAGATAACTATCTGAATCTACATAAGATGATGTAATATCACGTGACTGCTTTACAGGCTTAAAATGCTTACTGAATCCATTATAAACGGATACTATCTGATGATGAGGTAGAGACAATGTCTCTTTGATTCTTTTTCGCTCAAATTCAGATACAGTGATTATCTTTTTACATTTATTCAGTATGGCAGGCACTACCAGACGGCGATAATACCACCCCATCTTTTGATATAAAGATGGATTATTCCCCCTTTTCTTCTCCAGAAAAATAATATCATGCAAGGTAAGAATAAGCGGTATGTCACAAAATACCGGAGCCGTATTGCTTGTGCAATGCAATATATCCGCTTTTACTTTTCTGACTGCCCTCGGGAGCGCGTACTGTTCCCATACGGGATATCCACCCCTACAGCTTAGTTCTATGATCTTTACATTGTCTGTAGATTCAAGACAACGGTCGGGACCAGGCGCTACGAAAATGAAATATTCATTCTCTTTATCCAACTGCTGAATACATCTCACAGACTCGAGAACAACAAAGTCCATACCATGTTTATTCTGTCTAAATATACGTTGTGCTTCTATTGCTATTCTCATCCTTTGTCTTCGTTTGATATGTGTTCGGTTCTTATAAATTTTTTTCCAGCGCCTTTTAGTCTGAATATATTTTTCACTGTCAATATAAATAGTGACGGTACTTTGGTTATCGCTTTTGAAAGCACAATACTACGTTTGCAAGCCGGTATGGCGATTGAGAAAAGTGTTATCTGCATTAGTGATAAAAGAATCCATTTATATGAAAGCTGCAAAGAATATACAGATGACAGAATCGTCATTATAAATATTCCTCCAAGCATTATCAGTCTCGGAGGCAACATCCATTGACATACCTTATCAATATAACTCCAGTTAGCGGTTGTAAAGGCGGAAGGCAAAGATGATAAAGCGCCGGATAGAAGATAAAACTGCGCAGCGATCCAACGTCTGCGCTGGTTATAGAAATTTGTAGTATCGGAGGTTTTCTCGTCATACACGTATATATCTTCTGCATAATCTATATATATGTTTTGACGGAGCAGCATCAATTCAAGTTCTTTGTCCTCTCCTGCGGAGTCGGCACGTTGGATATTATCGGCAAACCACGCATAATTAAAGATCATGCCCGAACCGATAAGAGCGGATGATATGCCAATGTTTATATGACCACGTCTGAATATTGAATTGTTAATCTCCTCGCTGATACCGTCGAGTACTGCTATCTCCGTATTATTATTTTTTGCGGTACGATGGGTCTGTATAGCACTGAAGCCACAGTTAAGTCGATTATTTACGCTGGTCAGAAAGTTGTTATCAACAGTGTTATCAACATCAAGTATAACCGCCGCGTCATAAGCATTGCGGTCCAGGCTCTGAGACGCGAGAATAAGAGCTTTCGCTTTACTGCTGTTTTCATATGCGGCATTTATTACTCTGGCACCATAGGATATTAACGCCTCATCTGTGTCTTTACTTAAATGATCAGAGATTACAATGACATCAAATAAGGCTCTGTCATAATCTTGTAAAAAAAAACGTTTTACAGAATCCTTAATTACCTCGTCAGAGGCATATACAGGAAAAATCACGGCGAAACGATTTTTATCAGATTTGACGGCCTTTGTCTCAGGGCTTTTCTTTAGCGAGGCTATGGAAAAAACAAACAAATAAGCTGTAGGGATAGCGAGCGCTATCCATAAAAAAATATCTATATAAGCAATAATGTGTTGAATCATTACAATCTTTTATTGGGCATAGGGTAAAAATCAATATATCCTTTTATTATAGCTTTCACTATATCAAACCGTCTTTTAAGTATCGCTACGGCGATATCTTTGGGAATCACGATTAATGTCTGATATATCAAAGATAAATACTTCTCATACTCATCGCAGTTACGCCAGGCGTAAAGGAGCCTGTTGCGGGTAAGATAATATGTTCTTAATGCGCTCATACATCCTGTCGAGCGACTTTCTTTATGATATACGGTAGCATCAGGGTTAAATCTTAACCTAAATCCGGCACGGGTAATCATTGCGCACCAATCAAGCTCTTCATAATAAAGAAAGTACAATTCAGGCATAACACCTGCCTTCTCTATAACCTCTTTTTTAAATAGCATAGCTGCTCCGTGCAGGTATGGAGTATATGCGGGAGTAAGCAGAGAGGATGATGGCGGCAGTCCGAAACCAATAAGAGAATTGCGCAACGTAACCTTAGACAGCGGTGTATATCCGGCAAACTGAATATCTTTATTATCAAAAGCAAATCGTATGAGAGGAGAAACTCCACCTGTATTGGGATAAGCTTTGAATGTATCAATTAGTCTATCAAAATTGTCCTCTTCAATATAAGTATCATTGTTGATGAAGAAAAGGTAATCCCCCTTGGCCTTTTTTATTCCAAGATTATTTCCACCTGCAAATCCCAGATTTATATCACTTCTGACGCAAACAGATAATGGAAACTCCTGACTGATAATCACTGATTCATCCGCTATGGAACCGTTATCTACAACAATCACTTCAAACGGTACACTCTTTATTATTGAGTACAGAGACCTTAACAATACCATTGTATCGTTAAGCCCGTTATAATTGACAGTAATTATTGAAATAAGATTTCCCATAAACTCTTTTTATCCTTATTTAAAGCTTGCTCTTCATCATAATATTTCGCCACATAGGGAGCGGCCATAGAAAAGAATACCACCATGCCGTTGGGGAAGCTTAATATTTCATTTCCATAAGATGATACAAGCATCCCGGCTACTCCGGCGAGTAAAGCCAGCATAAGCCCCTTTACTTCGTTATCTTTTATTTGAAATGATGTTATATATGCTCCTCTTATAAATATGATAAGTAATATGGAGTAATATAAAACAATACCTATAATACCTGTTTCCACCCATATCATAACCATCCATGAATCGGTAGCTATCTTTGTGAGGGTGGCATTGGGCTTAAATCGCTTTGCCTTTCCGCCTCCCAACCCTAAACCGGTACCGATAGGAAGATCCTTCATTATTCCTGCAAGTTTAGCCTGATTATCTACCCTTACCTGAAACGACGCGTCATGTTCAGAATGAAAGACAGTCCGCATACGCCGTATAAGTGAATTATCAGCTCCTACATCTGTATATTTAAGTATAAATACGGCAAATCCAAGAATTAGTAATGAGGTAACGATAGCTTTAATGTTACGACTCATAATCACAAACGCTAAAACTCCCGCCACAGGCACCGCGATAGCGCTTCGTGTACCGGATATGAGAAGTCCGTAAGCTCCGCAGAACGCCACCCCGAAGCAACAAACCTTAATCCATAAATTGCGCTGATAAAATCCGGCAATACCAAATACTACCAAAGACTGTCCCATAGCTGAACCGAAGTTGGCAGCGTCGGAGAAGAATGAAAAATATCTTACGCCGGAATGTATAAAGTGTGTTCTCGCTCCTCCTTCAACAAGCAGCCAATGGAGTTCGGCGTAATCAAATCCGCGGTTGCGCTGCCAATAGCCTTTTACGGCGGCAAGAAATGTCAATGCGCCCCATGCTATCATCAACCACTGGATATTGCGGTATTTTTTCATTATTACCGCTACAAAGAGTGTCGTAAGAAGAGGAAAAAGAGCATAGGATGTAATCGCGATTGACCATGGCGCAAACATCGCCATCGGATTGAATACCTCTAAAATACAGTACACAAGCCACACAGACCATAAGATTATGGGCAATGTGCGTGCTCTTTTCCATTCCAATGGCTTAAAGTGATTCTTAAGAATCAGCAATATAAATATAGACAGATTGATTATTAACATTACTATACCGATTTTAAGCGGCACATAACGATTAATACCCTGAATAAGATAGTTAAGAATAAAAAGGAAGAAAAAACTATTTATATTATCAGATCCAAACCAATACGCTCCGATTAAAAGCAATGGGATGATAGCAAACCCCAGCGAAACAGCAGGTCCAAAACGCAACAGAAGCTCAATACACACCAATACTCCTACTGCTATTGGCAATAGGAGTTTTAATGATGGGTTATTAATTATAAGCCCTGATATTCGTTTTGCTTTGTTAATCATTATCTGTATTTAATGCATAAACCGCTTTCTCAGTCTCTGTGTCTTCTGACTCTTCGGGTATATAATCATCCTTGGCCGTAAACCCGAGATGAGACAACCTGTATATTTGTCTGCGTATAAAAGTATATGGGGGCAGCATGCCCACAAAGTCCTCTATAGCTGATCTGTCTGAATTAAGCAGTACAATCTTAAATTTATGCTCATTGTCAGCTCTGTCAAGAAGTTTATCAAGTACCTTTTTATCTGCACTCTTCCATACTCTTTCACTGTTGAGCGTGATTATATTTAATGCTCCGTCTAAAACAAGTGACGTAGGAATGTTAGATTGAGATATAGGCGCAAATTCAACAAGCAGAACTTCTCTGTCATCCGCTACACCTGTAAGGTCAGTTACGGAATGTGCCTTACGATAACTTACAGAGTTATTATCAAAGTCTGACTTGTATGATACTGCCGATGATTTAATTCCTTTATGATGCCAATAATCAGAAAGAGACCTGATAAAGAAAGAAGAGTCATCTGAACCGGTCACACCAAATATATTTATTTTAGGCATCTTACCATCCTGTATAAGAGGAAGTAGCTCGTTTGACAGCACCTTAAGCGTAATGTTTAGGTCATCTTTAATATAGTCGGAATAGGTTAATCTTTCAATCTTTGGCAAACCTGCGATAACCTGTAATCCTGTAAATTTTTCAGCGCGAAAGTGGTTCTTTATTGTCTGATCAAGCAGCTCGAGAAGAATAAAGAACGCTATAATAAATACAAGAGAGATAGCTGTAGCCATCAATATAAGTTTTCTTCTTCCTGTCGGCTGAGCATTCATAGGAAACCCGGCCGGAGATACTACTTTAAGTGTTGCAGATGTAAGCTGTACGTTTTTCTCTCTAAGGCGCGCTGCGTTGAGAGCAGTAAGGTTTGCAAAGAACTGCTGCTCATTTATACTTACTTTTCTGTCCTTACGCTTAAGCGTGGAACCTATCGGCGAGAAAAAATCATACTTCTGATCTAAAGCAGATTTTCGGCTCTCCATTACTCTCAGCTCGGCTTTTGTCTGCTCTACAATAAGAAGCTTATTAAGCCACTGTTCTACAATAGAGTTACCCAGGATACCCTCTACAGAACCTCTTTCAGCGGCAAAACTCTCCATAAACACACGAAATTCGGCTTCTTTAGATTCTAACTGAGAACGTATATTTTCGATATCAAGATGCTCGGCTGATGAAAATATCTCGGCATTCCTAACCGCAGTATTCAATATACCTAATTCATTTATATAGTTAAGATATTTGCTGTTGTTCATCAGTGTCTCGGTCTGTATACCAAGTCTTCGTTCAAGTTCTTTCTTCTCTTCCTCCGCGCTGGCACGGGTTTGAAGCAGGGTCCAGTTGTTTAGCTCATATTGTGTATTTAAAGAAGCTACCTGTTTTGTCTCCTCTTCATAGTTTATTACCCTGTTGGTTACAAAGAAATCGGTAAGAGAGTCCTCCGAAATACGCAAGTCTTCACTTATAAGGTTGAGCTGTTCTTCAAAGAAAGCGACTACTGACTTTGTTTCCCCGTATCTTAATACCTGATACTCCTCAATGAATATTTGTATAATAATATTCATTGTCTGCAATGCCATGCCCGGATCATCGGATGTATAATCAAGATGGAGCATATCGCTTTTATCTTTGCGGGCTACGTTTAAGGTTTTGAGCGCTCTGTCATTGACATACGGCATGTTAAAACAGTATAGCCCGTACAAATAGTTATCCGGGGTATTTCTGTAATAATTCTGGAAGTTTTCGTATGTATTTTGTTCGTTTATAGAATCATTATCACTGCTTTTATCAATCAGATCTTTTACTGCCGGTATAGCGTGATTATAGAACCTGCGATAATTTCTCGCAGTAATATATAAGTTATCTCTTTCCGGATCTCCATACACCAAAGATCGGGCATAAAGTCTCAGTGATACTTTTTTCAGCGTATTGTCTGATCTTAACAGATCAAGCAGATTGTCAATCACGCTCACCTGTGTAACAGGGCTTACAGACTGACCATTTCCTGATAAGACATCATATCCCGTTATAACACCGGTATATAAAGTACTCTCTACTTTATATAGCAATTGCATATTCCTCGTTTTATATATCATAAAACAAGCAACTACAATAGGGACAGTTATGAGCCACCACTTTTTGCTGTATAAGTATCTGAAGAAATATAATATGTAATTCATACAATAAATTCTGAACTAAATAATTATTTGTTTAATCCTCCGCTTTGAAGAATTCTTTCTCCCGAAAGTAATTCGAGCTGAATTATAAGAGATTTAAGCGCACCTCTGCAATTCTCATATTCATCAATAGCTTTCACCATATTATTTCGGGGGGTAACAAGTGTCTCAAAACTCTTGCGACCACTTATAAAATCTTTCTGTGCTATATCATATTGAGATTTAAGAAACTCAACCGAACCGATCTTTGTTTTAAGAAGGTTTATATTAACTTCTATATTAGTGTATAGGTCTATAATCCTTAATTTAACATTCTCTATGGCAAGGTCACGACTATGTTTTGAGTATTCAACCTGCTTCTTGAGCATCTTGGTTTTTGTTGGCCGGGTAAAAATATCAGATAATGGCATAGAGAACATCCCCCCTATTACCCACGCGTTTTGAGTTGTACCGCTGTAGGTTGTCATCAAAGGGGTAAATTCATCTGTATATGAAGAATAATTACCCATTATACCATAGTTATAGGTTCCTTTTAATGATATATAAGAAAGCCATTCTCTGCGATGAACACGCAACTTAAGGCTCTCTATCTCAATCATCTCTTCTGTCATCCCGACCGCGGGATTTTTTGCCGCTTTTTCAAGAAGTTCATGAAGCGGCGGGATTTTGACATTTACAATTTCATCGGAAAGGTTCTCTGTTTTTAATATATCGTCGGCCTTAACCGTCGATGAAAAAAAACCTGCAAAACATAATAATAAAAAAAGGCAAAATTTATTCATAGTTAATAATCTTTACTCTTACACGTCTTCTTTCTGAATGAATGCGGTAAAAGTCTTAAATATTATTTTTAAATCCAGTCCTAAAGAAAATTCCCTTGCATAGCGGATGTCCAGCATTTTCCTCTCCTCGCTTGACATAGATCCGGATGAACCTCTTTTCTCAACCTGCCACAGACCCGTCAGGCCGGCAGGACCCTGAAAGCGTCCGGCATATTCATCGGTGGTAAGAAACTCTGCTTCATACAAAGGCAAAGGTCTGTTGCCAACGACCGACATATCTCCTTTTAAAATATTAAAAAGCTGAGGCAGCTCATCTATGCTGTATTTTCTTATAAAGCGTCCGACTTTGGTTATACGGGGATCCTTTTGCAGTTTCACAAAATTATTATCCCTCTCCTGCTTCTGTTTATTTACAAACTCATTCTCTGTCAGACAGTAATCATCTCCGATATATATTGTCTCACCACTTTCACTTTTTACTATTTGCTCCTGCAAAGACATGCTTAATATCTCAAGCATTTTCTCGTCGGCACTCTGCTGATATTGGTTTAAGCCTTTAAAGTCTTTTAAACGACGATCAGCGTCCACGTACATTGAGCGGAATTTTAGAAAACCGAATGTACGATAGTTAGCTCCCACTCGTTTAGATGTATATACTACAGGCCCCCTGCTCTCCACTCTGATAGCAAACATAGTGAGTAGCATAACAGGAGAAAGGGCAAGTATTGCCATTGACGATGAAAGGATATCAAAACTACGCTTCCACAACGGTAGAGTAAATAGTTTGTTTACCTTATTCTCAGAAGCAGCTTTTTGTAAAGACGGTATTGACAACAGATAGTCAATATCTTTACGGGTAAACTTCGAGCTCAGAACTCCGCATACACCCATTTTAAGATATTTACGGCTTTCTTCAGAATGAAAATTTTGAGAAATAAATACATAGTACATATGAGGATATCCGCATAAACTAAGCTGTTTTACGCGGAAAGCATCATGGTCACCCGACTCTATGAAAATAAATAACGGTGTATCTGATATTTTTGACTTATTTATAGCATTTAAAACATCTGAGGTTTTTTTAAAAGAATAAAGTCTGTCATCAACAACAGACTGCAGATTATCACTCCAATTATTATTCTCACCCAAATAAAGATACTTCATACTTAATACTTCTTCAGAGTATTTCTAACCCTGACTTTTAGCTCCTGTGGATTAAACGGTTTAACAATATAATCGTCAGCTCCTGCTTCCAGCACATCTATCCTTGTCTGGCTATCTTCTCTTCCCGATAAAATAAACACAGGTATCGAGCGATAAAGCATATTACTTTTCAGTCGCTCAAGAAACTCTATACCCGACATCTGAGGCATAGATATATCTGAAATAATTAAAATCGGAACATTACCCTCCTGAAGCCACAATAACGCGTCTACCGCATTTTCTTTATATACTACATTGTATTCATTAGAAAAAATAAACTGGAGCAACAATCCTATCTCCTTTTTATCCTCAACTACAAGAATTGTATCTTTTTGATTCATTTCACCCAAGGTTTTAAGTTAATCTCATCTGCAAAAAGGCAAAATTAAGAAATTTTACATTAAAACAGATTAACTCAACAACGTTTCTCTAAATATCATTAAAAATATTGTTTTTCGATATTTAGTTAATTCATAATTTATTTTTTGCAAATATAAGAATAGTCTATGCTTCATTTTTGGACATAAAATAAAAAAAGCGGTAAAAAAAGTTTCATCTTTTTTTACCGCCTTATATTTCACAACATATTAGATATTAAAATCTTATATATTATCTGATGAACAATAGTTCTCTGTATTTTGGCAATGGCCAGATCTGATTATCTACAATAAGCTCAAGTTTATCGATATGATAACGGATTGAGTCAAGATAAGGAGATACTTTGTCATGATAAGCGATAGCTTTATCTCTCTCATGAGTTAGTTTATTAGCGTCTTTACGAGCATTTACCATAGCGCGTACACCTGATTTGATCTGAGCAGAGTGGAAAGCAATTTTCTCAATAATTTCCATATCCGCAGAAGAAAGTTCTTTATACTTATCAGGGAAGATTTCTTTCATCTTAGTCACGTTGTCAAGTATTGACGACTGATAACGGGTAGCAACCGGGATGATATGATTTTTAGACATATCTTCAAGTACACGTGATTCAATCTGAATCATTTTTGCGTAAGTTTCCCATTTCACTTCATTTCTTGCGTGAAGTTCAACTTCTGTCATTACGCCTGTACGAGCAAACATCGCGATTGATTTATCAAGAAGGTAGTTATCAAAAATAACAGGAACGCTTGTTTCGCAGTCAAGACCACGTTTAGCAGCTTCTTTCTTCCACTCATCAGAATAACCGTTACCATCAAAACGAATAGCTTTACACTCTTTGATATACTCTTTCAATACATCCATTACGGCTACCTCGAAAGATTTACCCTCTACCATTAGTTTATCAACAGATCCTTTAAACTCTTTCAGCTGGTCAGCCATAGCCGCGTTAAGCGCGATCATAGCCGAAGCACAGTTTGCAGAAGAACCTACGGCACGGAATTCAAAACGGTTACCTGTAAACGCGAAAGGCGATGTACGGTTACGGTCTGTGTTGTCGATCATCAACTCAGGAATCTGGATGATGTCAAGTTTTTTACCTGATTTATCAATTACATTAATTTCAGTACCGCTCGGGTTAGTCTCAATTGCGTCAAGCACTTCTGACATCTGTTTTCCAAGGAAACAAGATACGATTGCCGGAGGAGCCTCGTTAGCGCCAAGACGGTGAGCGTTTGTTGCAGACGAGATAGAAGCTTTCAACAGACCATTGTGCTTGTACACAGCCATCAAAGCATTTACAAAGAATGTAACAAACTGAAGATTTGATTTTGGAGTTTTACCAGGAGCCAAAAGAAGTACACCTGTATCTGTACCAAGCGACCAGTTATTATGTTTACCTGATCCGTTTACACCTTTAAATGGTTTCTCATGAAGAAGAACGCGAAAGCCGTGTTTACGGGCGATTTTCTTCATTACAGACATGATTAGCTGATTGTGGTCATTGGCTAGATTAGCTTCCTCAAAGATAGGAGCAAGTTCAAACTGGTTTGGAGCAACCTCGTTGTGGCGTGTTTTCAAAGGAATACCAAGCTTGTGTGATTCTATTTCAAGCTCTTTCATAAATGCGGCAACACGAGAAGGGATAGCACCAAAATAGTGGTCTTCCATCTGCTGATTTTTAGCAGA
>CAMTOT010000033.1 GCA_947074165.1 uncultured Bacteroidales bacterium | reverse complement strand
TTGCTGATTATCACTTGCTCACCGTATGATTTTGCCATACTCTCTGCAATGACAGGAAAATCTCCCGAGCGGGGAGCAGGCGGAAACTTAAGGCTAAGTCGAGAGTTATCAACCTCATCAACCTCCACACGATCAAGTTTCTCAAGCTGTTTTATACGGCTCTGAACCTGTACTGATTTAGTAGCTTTATATCTGAATCTTTCTATAAAATCTTCCGTATCGGCAATCTGCTTCTGTTGATTTTCAAAAGCTCTCTTCTGCTGCTCAAGACGCTCTTCTCTTAGTACTACATATTTTGAATAATTCACGCGATAATCATATATATTACCAAGTGAAATTTCAATTGTACGTGATGTCACATTATCTATAAACGCGCGGTCATGGGATACTAACACCACGGCGTTAGCATGTGTGGAAAGAAAAGACTCAAGCCACTGTATTGACTCTATATCAAGGTGGTTGGTCGGCTCATCAAGTAGCAAGACATCAGGGCGGCGAAGAAGTAGTTTTGCCAGTTCGATACGCATACGCCATCCTCCGGAAAACTCTTTAGTGGGACGATCAAGATCCTCTCGTCGGAAACCAAGCCCGAATAGCGTCTTTTCTATCTCCCCCTGAAAACTGGCGCCTCCGGTCATGGCAAGCTCTTCATTGGCATTAGTAAGAGCATCAATTAAGTCATGATAAGACTGAGATTCATAATCAGTGCGCTCGGCAAGTTCGTCTGACATACGCTTAATCCTGGCCTCAAGGTCAAATATATGACCAAAGGCAAGCTCTGCTTCTTGTCTTACAGTACGTAAGTCATCATGAATCATCTGCTGTGGGAGATATCCGATTGTAACCTCCCTTGGGCGCTTTACTATTCCGGATGTGGGGTTTTGAATTCCGGCTATAATTTTTAACATCGTTGACTTTCCTGCCCCGTTTTTGCCAACAAGAGCTATTCGGTCTTTTCTGTTGATTACATAAGTTATATCATCAAACAAAGGAGTTCCGCCAAACTCGACGGTTAGACCCTCTACTGAAATCATATTTTATTTTTTTAGCTATTTTACAAACGTTATAATAGAAAATAGTTAACCTATTATACATTTTGAAACAAATATACTAATCGATTTTGACAAAAATCTAAATTTTAACACATCAATATAAAAGAGTAATATATTTTTCCGTACTTTAGCAGAAAATTAGATATTAATATCTTATTATTGTTAATTAATCATTAATGAATTTAACACAAAAGACCTACCTTTTCTTATATTATTTATGCTTATTTAGTTATTTATGAAACCTATCTGTCTGTTTATTTTTTTGATTTCTATTTGCAGCTGCGGCAATTTTTTTATCGAGGAGTTTCCTCAAATGAGTTACAGTTTTACCACAATTGGGAAAGACTCAATCTTTACATTCTCAAATATTAACACACGCAACTGGGATGTAGCATACGTCATACGTGCCGATAAATGGGACAATAGTATAGAAAATATTAAGATGAGCAGTAAAGTAAAAAAACACATAAAACATGTGGTTACGCAAACCAATAAAAGCGTGATGATCTTTACTTATGAGAATGAACTTACATTGTTTGCCGCTGTTGATGAATCATTAGCTAACTTCAGTTCTCTACAAAAAAACAAGATATACAAAACAGACCTTTTTATTATGGGCATAAATAAAAATATCGAGCTTATAAAACCCGATATTTTTAATATTTTCAATGCGACAAAGCTTGTTACAACGGATATTCATCAAACGCGTAAAGCACTGTAGACAAATACCTCTCTCCCGTATCCGGCATAAGAGCTACGATTGTTTTGCCTTTATTGCCTTCTCTTTTTGATATCTGTGTAGCAGCATAAGCGGCAGCTCCTGAAGATATACCAACAAGTAATCCTTCATATTTAGCCAAAAGTCTCGATGCTTTTATGGCATCATCATTACCAACACGATAAATTTCATCAACTACGGTTGAATCAAAATTGCCGGGAATAAATCCGGCACCTATACCTTGTATTTTATGAGGTGAAGGCTGCTCTCCGGAAAGTACCGCTGACGAGTCTGGCTCTACAGCTATAATATTTATTTTAGGGTTAAGCTCTTTTAGTCGTTTTCCTATACCGGATATTGTACCTCCGGTACCAACACCTGCCACAAAAAAATCAATTTGTCCGCCGGTATCTCTCCATATCTCTTCAGCTGTAGTATAATAATGAATATTAGGATTCGCTTTATTATCAAATTGCTGCAATATTATCGATTCAGGAATAGATTCTTTGAGTTCTTCCGCTTTCTCTATAGCACCTTTCATTCCTGCCGCACCAGAAGTAAGTACGAGCTCAGCGCCAAGAGCTTTCAATAAATTCCGACGTTCCAGACTCATCGTCTCAGGCATAGTAAGGATTAGCCTGTAATTGCGTGAAGCAGCTACAAAGGCAAGTCCTACTCCTGTATTACCACTTGTAGGTTCGATGATAGTGCCACCAGGCTTTAATTTACCTGATTTCTCAGCATCTTCAATCATCGCAAGAGCCACTCTGTCTTTTACGCTTCCTGCCGGATTAAAATATTCAAGCTTAAGCAACAGGCGCGCATCGGTATCTGTATTTTTTATATAATTTACAGGTTCCAAAAGTGGTGTATTGCCTATCAATTCTGTCAGACTTTTCGCAATCTTCTCCATAATCTTATTATTTAGCATTTATTATAAAACAAAGATAATTATGTTTTAATAACAACAACATCCCGACATTAGGTTATTATCATACCTAATTTATGGTATATTAATAACAATGTTATATTTCTTATTGAAATTAAAACAATCTGACATTATAGTACTTTTTCAATCTATTGCTTTAGAAAAACAAATAGGCTAAAAAAAAACGATATAATTTTAAACAATTTCCAAACATGTTACGTTTTCTTAGCAAACAATCATAAATTCATCATTTTATTTTTAAGTGTAATAAGCCTTAACTATGAAAGAAACGCGCTATCCTGTGTAAGGAAGCGCGTTTCTATGTTTAAATATCCTATTATGATACCTAATCGATTAAAACATATTATCAATGAGCATGAGAATGTCCGCCGCAAGATGATCCACATCCTGATTTAGCTTCTTTTGCACAAGATGATTTTTTAGCACAATTATCTTTTTTATCACAATTAGCAGGGTTTCCGTCACATTTCACGGTAGCTTCCTTACCAAGTTTTTTAAAAGCTGCTATAAGTTTTTCATCATCAGTACGAGATGTTTTATACGTTACTGTCACTGTTTTTGCAGCAAGATCACATTGCAAATCCGTAACTCCTTTTTCCCATTTGATTTTATTCTCTACATTGTTTACACAACTCTGGCAGTCAAGATCTACATTAAACGTAGTAACTTTTTCACCTTTTTTCTCTTTTGACTGAGCAGCAAGCGGTTGAATCATACAAACTGCCATAACAATAACCATAAGGTTGCGGAAAATTTTAAATGTCTGTTTCATAATTGCAAATTTAAAAGTTATAATAATATTATTAAATGTCTGATTATCTATCAACTGTAAAATAATTAAATATTTTGAATGTAAAAAAAGAGTTATGATTTTTTAGGAATCGACCATCTCAAACCAACATAATATTTGGCTCCATGTACTGGCCCCCATATCATAGTAGCATCGAAATTTGAAGAGTCAAGACCTGCATTTTCATATCCTATGATAGGATTTTTCTGCTTGTAGCCGGTAAGATTCTCTCCTCCTACATATATAGACCATGTACGGAAGTATTTCGTAATCTGAGCATTCAAGCTTATATAAGAAGGAAAGTACTCATTCCACAATGCATCAGCTCCGGGATTTGGCATACGCCCCTTTCCATTGAATGAAGAAGTGACATCAAACTGCCATTTCTTAAGTCTGGTCTGATATGAGGCTGTAAGTAAAGCTTTATACCTGTTCGTAAGTGGCTTTTCTTTCAATTCATCTCCATATGTGGTTTTAGCGTCTGTAATCCTGTAAGCACCGGTAAGAGTAAATCCACGGAAGAAAGGATAGCTCACTTCAATTTGCGCGTTTTGCGCATAAGAGCGCCCGTCAAGATTATAGAAATTCACTGCATGAGGATCTTCCATATCCGCTACTACCTGCTTCTGAAAATCAGTATAATACCACTCAAGCATTACAGAGAGAGGTTTATCAAACAAATCTATAGTAGAATGAGCGCTTAATCCATAATTCCAGGCTTCCTCCATAGGATTTATTTTCTCAGTAAAGTTCATTTGTCTGCTGCTCGCAAGCAAATAAGAATTTTCAACAAGAACATTTGCCATGCGATACCCTTTTCCCGCTGAAGCTCGAAGGCTCAGATAATCTCCGAATGGAGAATATTTAATATGAACACGAGGTGTAAAGAATGTTCCATGCACATTATTATTATCAGCTCTTACACCTGCAAGAAATGTAAGCTTATCGCTTGGCATAAATGTGTATTGAAAGTAAGCACCAGCTGTATTAAGATTTCTTCGCAAATCAAGGTTTGCAAGTCCCGACACATATTTATCATTAAGTGATTCTGTATAGCCATCATGATTGAAACTAACACCTGTGCTTATTTTATGCGCCTGAGTAAATTCTGTCTCGAAAACAAGATTAGCATATACGTTTTTCTGATTTACATCATATAGTGTATTGCCGAAGTTTGACTCTTGATTATGATATATACCGGAAAGCATTAAAGCGATGCTTGTATTTTTCTCTTTATTTAGTATATAACCGTTTTTAGTAAATAAAACGCCACGATTAGTTTCAATGTTTATCTTATACGGATCCTGCGCCATTTGCGGCTGAGACGAACCGTGCGAACCGGCATGGTCAACCTGTCCGCTTTCTCTCTTTTCGTGCATAACATTTGCAAGAGTCTGATGTATAAATCGGTCTCCTTTATAATACCACCTGTGGATGCCATTAAATTGTTCGGTCTTTGGCATATCAAGAAACCCGTCATTATTATCATCATGACTTTCCTGCTCTCGGGAGTAATGTAAAAGTGTACCGGTAGCAAGCTTATCGCTTATAGTGATATTGGCATCTACATTAGCTTCAAGACGACCTGTATGAGCGGCAAATAGATTTACACTAAGAGGATCTGATGTTTGAGGTTTCTTGTATTCAACATTTATCTGACCGGTAAGGGCTTCATATCCGTTTTTTACGGAAGACGTACCCTTTGACACATTTATGCTTTCCATCCATGGACCCGGCACATAACTAAGACCGTATGATGATGCGGCACCCTGGAGATTAGGTATCTGCTCTGTCATCATCTGTACATAAGTTCCGGCAAGACCAAGCAAACGAATTTGTCTGGCTCCTGTTGCTGCGTCGCTATATGTAACATCCACAGAAGGGTTGGTTTCGAAACTTTCGGCAAGATTACAGCAAGCCGCTCTGCACAATTCATCATATGTGATTTTTTGCGTTTGTATGGGTTCTATTTTCGAAGATATTGTCCCCATGCGGCGCTCACTTACAATAACCTCATTAAGAGCGAGCTCTCCGGCTAAAACCACATTTAATTTAGATGAGTAATCGCTTACCTTAATCGTATCATTTTGATATCCGATATAACTAACTATAAGTACGTTATTGCCAGATACTGATGGGATCTCGTAGTTACCGTCAATATCTGTAACAGCACCTACTGTAGTATTTAACCATCTTAGGTTAGCACCCGTAATAGGCATCTCGTCTTTATCGGTCACTACACCTTTTAATATATTCTGAGAATATGCAGAGTATACAGATGCCAAAAAGGCAACTGTAGAAAGAAGTATTTTTGAATTCATTTGTAATTCTTAATTTATAATACATAATTACCCCGATGTATTCACCATACGCAAACACACGGATATGCCAATACATGTCATAAAGTACTTTTATGACATAACAATTGCGTATTACTGTATTACACAGCAATACAATAACAAGTATTTAAATTAAGAAAGACTGAATGTGGGCAAGAATGGTTCGCCCGGGATATTTAGGTGTAAGCGGAACATATTTAAGCGCGACAGCTTCAAATACATCCTGTATCGTTATGTCTATTATATAAATAATATTCGACACAAATATAGGAAGACAATAAGACAATGTCTTCTGAAGAGGTAATAATTGAAAAAGGAATGACTTAACACATTTCCCCTCGTGATGATGAGAGTGAATGCCTGGCGCTATATGATTGTCATCACATAAAGAAAGCTGCTTATGAGAGTCAGAGCAGTGCGAACAGCAAGGTTCTATATCGCATAGATTTTCAAATTCAGCATTCTGCTCTTTAAGACATTTAATCTCCTGACCCATCTCAATATTAGAGATAGCCGGGATTACCCTGATTTTGCCTGTGCAATAGTTTATCATGCTGAATCCCGCGGACTCAACAACAACTACTACCACTAAAAGCAGGGCCATTATATATCTTATTTTCTTCATGAGCGCTAAAGTATAAAATAAAAATTGCAAGTGCATTGCAATTTTCATTTATTAAGCTTTTAATATAATATTATTTTGAAAAAGGCGGATTATCTAATGTTATCATCCCTGAAGAATCGACGCTGAGATGCTTGCTTTTGCTTTTGATTCTCACGACGCATCTTATCTCTTCTTCTAAGGAGAAAAAATATCCCTGTTATAACAGCTAAAGTCACAACTATAATAGCAGTAAATTCAAAATATTTTCCTTGAGCTGAAAATTCAGGCCATCCAAGATACGCCATCACACCAAGATAAATAATTAAAATAGCAGGTATTAAAATACTTCTCTTCATAATTTTGTCTGAACTCTTTTAATCGGTTATTCCCTTTAATCTTTCATATATACGCAAGCATGCCCACGCATCGGTAGCAGCATATTTCTTCTGCCCTTCTGTCAAATTCTCAGCCTCCCAGTTTGACAAACGCTGACTTTTTGAAATTTTCTTTTTAAATAAGATTGCAAAAATTTTCTGAAGGCTGGCTTCTTTTATTCCAAATTCCTTAACAAAACTCTGAAGTTCAATAAAACCATTAGGATTAATATTGGCAAGCCTTCTCATTGTAGCATAATCATCCTTTAGAGAGAGACCTATTTTGATAATTTCCTTATCGCTGAGTAAGTCAATTACACACTTGGGAAATCCAATTTTATTAAGTCGGAAAAGAAAACAATATTCTCCGCCGGAAAGTTGCAGTAAAGCGACTTTGTTGGTTTGACCTTTCTTGAATGCGGGCTTCGTTTCTGTATCAAAACCAATATATGGTTGCTTTGAAAGGTATTCGACTGCTTTTTCCGCACCTTCCAGAGACTGTATTACTACGATATTGCCAGGAAATGTAATAAGTTCCATGCCGGCAATTTCCTCTTTTGATATTGCTCCTGTTTCGCTGATATTATCCATTCCACTTATCAAGTTCATCTTCATCTAAACTGCCTTTCTGAGAATCAAAAAGCCAGTTTTCTGATGATTCATCATTTACATAATTAGAAGATGTATCTTCATCTTCCATATCTGAATCAAAACACACAGAGTGAAGCGGTCTCAACACATTCACAAGTTTTTGACCCCAATACTCTTTAAAATTTTCATTAACCTGCGCAAGTGCTTCTTGCATGGTTGCCTCATACCCCATTGAATAAACAGATATAAAATCTTTCAGATCCTGATATATATCCGTCATATCTTCTGATATATTTGCGGATATAGCGTTTTCGCTATATTGCATATCGGCAACAAAAACCTCGAGATAATCATCCTGTGCACCCATAACAGATGCTAATGAGGAGCGAATATATTCATAACTCCGCTCATCAACAAAGCGCTCGAGCTCTTGCTCATATGTAAATTCCGTCTGTGGCAATAGCAGCGATTTAAGATATAACAGAGGCAGTAGTTTAATACTTTTATCTACAAACTCAGGTCTTGTCAGTACATTTGCTTTCTCTATGAAAGCGCAATATTCAGCCGCGACTGTTACAAATTCCACAGTCTGTTTTGCAAATACGGAGTTCTCTTTTTTCATATTTAAGTTTATTGATTATTAAATATAAAGCTCTTTACGTTTTACATATTCATATACTTTTGAAGACATAAAGAATCTCATATTTTTTCCTCTCTTAAGTGAATCCCTGATAAAAGTGGAAGAAACCTCTATAAGCGGAGCATTTACAGATTTAATATTAGGATATTCCGGGTCTATATATACAACATGCCCTCGACGGGGATAAATCAGAATGTTACATTCTCTCATTAATTTCTCATAATCTTTCCATTTATGAAAAATAAGCCAATTGTCAGCACCTATAAGCAGGAAAAACTCTCTTTCCGGATATTTTTCCTGAAGAACCTCTATTGTATTAACTGTAAATGACGGCTTTGGCATAGAAAATTCTATATCAGATGCTTTAAAATGCTGGCAATCTTCTATTGCCATCTTCACCATTTCAAGTCTTTTTTCATCATCTACTAATGGTTCTTTCACTTTAAGTGGATTCTGTGGGGTCACGACGAACCATATCTCGTCAAGACCTTCAAACTCCAATAGATAATTGGCTAAAGCCAAATGTCCGATATGAATCGGATTAAATGATCCGGAGAATATGCCGGTTCTGATTTTCTTCATGTTTACAATGTCTTTTCAAGAAACTCTTTTATCACAGACAGAGTCTCTTGTTGTGCTTTATTCAAATCGTCATTAATAACAGCCACGTCGAATTTATCAGCGAACGATAGTTCAAATTCGGCGCGTTCGATTCGCTTTTCAATTACCTCAGGCGCGTCGGTAGCACGAGTCTCCAGACGACGACGAAGTTCCTGAATGCCGGGTGGTTGAATGAACACACTCAGCGCACGCTCTTTGTAATAGTTTTTTATATTAACACCGCCAAGTACGTCCACATCAAAAATAACGTTCTTACCCAAAGAGGTGAGACGTTCGACCTCACTCTTTAGTGTTCCGTAAAATTTATCTGTATAGACCTCCTCATACTCCAGAAATTCATCATTCGCTATACGACTTTTAAACTCTTCTGGAGAAAGAAAATAGTACTCCGTGCCATGCTTCTCATCGCCTCTTGGCGCTCTGCTCGTAGCAGATATAGAGAACGCGAGATTAAGATTCTGCGATAGCAGATAATTGATTATGGTTGATTTCCCTGAGCCTGATGGTGCCGAAAAAATAATTAGTTTACCTTCCATACTTTAAATTTGTTATCGCATATTGTTATTTAAAATTAAAGAACATTCAATACCTGTTCTTTTATCTGCTCTAATTCATCTTTCATTTTAACCACAACCTTTTGAAGTTCGGCATGGTTTGCTTTTGAACCGAGCGTATTAATCTCTCTGCCAATTTCCTGACATATAAATCCTAATTTCTTACCCTGACCGCTGCCTGCGTTCATGGTTTCCATAAAATACTTAAGATGATTATCAAGACGATGCTTTTCTTCATTTACATCAAGCTTCTCGATGTAAAAAATCATCTCCTGCTCAAAACGGTTTTTATCAAAGTCATAACCTTCAATCTTTGAAAGAGCATCATTAATACGTGATTTCACTCTGTCAATTCTTTCAGTTTCATATTTAGGAACCTCTTTAAGAAGTTCTTCTATATTAGAGATTTTAGACTCAAAAACTTTGTATAATGACTCTCCCTCTTGTTTTCTGAATTTGCACAAATTATTAAGAGCTTCATTTACTACGTTATCAACAAGAGCCCACTCTGTTTCCGCTATATCCTGAACTTCAGTCTTTATGGCTTCCGGCATCTTCAACAATATTGAGAACCAGTCTGAAGGCTCATCAATTTGTAGATCTGAAGCAATCTTTTTAATCTGATTTTTATAACCTTCCAGTATAGGACTGTTGATTTTTGAAGATGATTCTCCTCCAACATTTTCAACATATAGGCAGAAATCAACCTTCCCTCTCTCAAGCTTCTGTGAAATACGATTTCTCAACTCCATCTCTTTCTCGCGATACTGATTAGTAATCCTTGCTGAAAGATCAAGCTGTTTGCTGTTGAGTGATTTTACCTCAACAGTAATTCTTTTATTTTGTAATTCGGCTGTCGCTTTGCCGAATCCGGTCATCGACTGTATCATTTTTTATTATAAGTTTTCGCAAAATTAAACTTTATTCTCGTTACTTCTTTCTTAATAATGGATAAAATTGCATATCTTTGCATCAAAACAGATAAATCTGTTTGTTCCGTAACGATTTATACAAGGTTTATCAATTCCTGATTACCTTTTATCTTTTTCATTTTTTTTGATACAACATGCCTACAATATTAAATTTAGAGACATCCACTACGGTTTGTTCGGTTGCGCTTAGTCGCGATGGTGGTGTTGAATTTCACAAAGAAGCATACGAAGGATTATCTCATGCTAAAAATCTCGCGGTTTTTGTAGAGGAAGCGTTATCATTTGCAAAGGCAAAAGGATGGAATATTGATGCCGTCGCAGTAAGTTGCGGACCGGGATCATATACCGGACTAAGAATCGGCGTTTCACAAGCAAAAGGATTATGTTTCGGACTAAACGTACCTCTTATCGCTATAAATACATTACAACTTCTGACTTGCTCGGTTATGTTTAAAGGCAGTTTTGCAGAAAATGCTCTGTTCTGCCCTATGATTGATGCCCGAAGAATGGAAGTATACTCTGCAATATATGATATGGCGCTAAATGAAGTAAAGAAAATATCCGCAGATATTATTGATGAGAATTCTTACGCTGATATTCTTGATAATAATATTGTATATTTCTTTGGTGACGGAGCTGCTAAATGTGAGTCTGTGATAAACAATCACAATGCACGCTTCATTCAATCCGTACTCCCTGTTGCTGTTGACATGGTAGCACTTGCCGAGATGGCATTTAGAAAACAAGACTTTAAGGACGTCGCTTACTTTGAGCCGTTTTACCTTAAAGAGTTTGTAGCTACTACTCCAAAAAACAAAGTTTTATAATCATTACACCTTTTTATATGCAGTACAACACTCAGCTAAAAACAATGGTACTTCCCGAATATGGTCGTAACGTACAAAGTATGGTAGACCATGCGCTCACAATTGAAGACAGGGAGGAACGTAAACGCTGTGCACAAAGCATAATTAATACTATGGGAAATCTCTTCCCCCATCTTAGGGACGTTGAAGATTTTAAACACAAACTTTGGGACCACCTGGCTATAATGTCTGATTTTAAACTGGATATAGATTATCCATATGAGATTATCAGAAAAGAAAATTTATTTACCCTTCCGGACAAAGTCCCTTATTATTACCCACGCATAAAGTACAGACACTACGGACATATTGTACAAAATCTGATAAATAAGGCTCGTGAAATGCAACCAGGTCTTGAAAGAGACCATCTCCTATCTATGATAGGAAATCATATGAAAAGAGCTTTTCATACAATGAACAAAGAGGGAGAAATGGATGATAATAAAATCATTAAAGACATCGCTGAATATACTAATGGCGAAATTATTATCACTCCTGAGATTCTAAGACTGAGATCTTCGAAAGAACAACCTCCAAGAAAAAATAAAAACCCAATGAAAAGAGCTGTAAGATAACAGCTCTTTTGTTTTTTATTAATTTAATTTAATAAATAATTGTAGGTATTACGCAATCATTAATTATTTATTGTATATTTTTGCGCGATTAATACCGACTGATTGTTATGTCTTATAATACTATAATATAAGTGATTAACAATGTCACTTTCTACACAAACAAAAGTAAACATTTCATAAATATGTCATCATTCATTATAGAAGGCGGACATAAATTACAAGGCTCAATAGTACCACAGGGTGCTAAAAATGAAGCGCTACAGGTAATCTGCGCCACTTTACTTACGACGGAAGAAGTTGTTATAAATAATATTCCTGATATCTTAGATGTAAACAACCTTATACAGCTTTTAAGGGATATGGGAGTAAAAGTTTCTAAATTAGGAATAAGCTCATATAGCTTTAAAGCCGATAATATTAATATCGAGTACCTTCATTCGGAAGAGTTTCAGAAAAAAACTGCTGCTCTGAGAGGGTCTGTTATGATTATTGGTCCTTTAACTGCCAGATTCGGATACGCAATGCTTGCCAAACCGGGAGGAGATAAGATTGGCCGACGTCGACTTGACACCCATTTTGTAGGTTTGCAAAAATTAGGTGCAGATTTCACCTACAATGCAGACAGACAAATATATGAAATAACAGCTCAACAACTGAAAGGTGCATATATGCTGCTTGACGAAGCATCTGTAACGGGAACGGCAAACATAATCATGGCCGCGACTCTTGCACATGGCAAAACAACAATATATAATGCAGCTTGCGAACCATATCTTCAGCAGCTTTCTAAAATGCTGAACAGCATGGGTGCAAAGATTTCTGGTATAGGATCAAATCTTATTACTATCACCGGTGTGGATTCGCTTGGAGGTGCTACTCATACAATCCTTCCTGATATGATTGAGATAGGAAGTTTCATAGGTATGGCAGCAATGACAGGTTCCGAGATTACAATAAAAGATGTCTCTTTTGAGAATCTTGGCATCATACCAGATAGCTTCAGAAGATTAGGTATAACGGTGGGGCAAATTGGAGATGATCTGTATATCCCGCCTCATGAAAGCTATGAAATAGAGTCATTTATAGACGGTTCGATCATGACTATTGCAGACGCACCATGGCCTGGCCTTACCCCCGACCTTCTTAGTGTATTATTAGTCACTGCCACTCAGGCAAAAGGTTCAGTACTTATACATCAGAAAATGTTTGAAAGCAGACTATTCTTTGTTGACAAACTTATAGATATGGGTGCGCAGATAATACTGTGCGATCCACACCGTGCCAATGTAATAGGACTTAACAACAAATTCAAACTTCGTCCGGCTGTAATGACTTCCCCGGATATCCGCGCTGGTATTGCCCTGCTTATCGCAGCTATGTCCGCAGATGGCACAAGCAAAATCAACAACATAGATCAGATAGACCGCGGCTACCAGGATATAGATAAACGACTTAATGCCATTGGTGCAAGGATAACAAGAATTTAACAACTTTATTATGATAAAAAAAGAAGAACTGATTAAAATAGGTCAGTTCAATAAACCTCACGCTCTTAACGGCGAAATATCATTTACTTTTACAGATGACATTTTCGACAGATCAGACTGCGATTATATTGTGTGTGATATTGACGGTATATTTGTCCCGTTCTTTATTGAAGAATACAGAATGAGAACTGATACTACAGCACTGATTAAACTTGTAAATATTAATTCTTCGGATGAAGCCCGTATGTTTACAAATCTTGAGGTATTTTTTCCTAAATCATATATTGACCCGGAAGAAGCTATGATGGGAGGAAAAGATTATTTCTTAGGATTCACAATCAACGAAAAACATTTTGGCAATTTAGGCAAAATCATAGAAATAGATGATTCTACCGCCAATGTACTTTTTATTGTTCAGGATGAGTCTGTTGATGAACCTTTATTAATCCCGGCAGCCGATGATTTTGTTACTAAAATTGATGAAGAGAATAAAGTTATATATATGACTTTGCCGGATGGGTTAATACAAAACTAACAAATCAATTAACAGCTAACACAAATCCACTCATATGGCACAAGACATGGAATATTACGGTAATCCCTGCCTTACTATTGCAGATAATATTATCAACAACATTAAAAAATACGAAAGTGATTACGGTATATTAAATGCTGTTGTAATTCCATTTTTCATCACAAATCAAAATCAAGAAATTGTTTATTTTAATGAATTATTCAATAACCTTGAGTTTATTAATTTAAAAGATAAAAATTTTGAAGCAACAGAAGGTTGTCAAGTTAACTCATCTAATATTGTTTATATATTAAAATCAAATATATCAGAAGCATCGATTAATAACAAAGAGTGCATCAAAGAACATGTTCTTATTTTAAATAATAATAAGATGCAGGCTATCAAGATAATGTCAAAACCGATATTCTATAATGAAAAGAAATACATCATGACATCTATTCTTGATATAACTAAAGAAAAGAAAGACTCTATAGTCTTGCCTGTATACAATCACGACCTTGTAAACGTATCCGGTGGACTTGCGGCTTATCTTGATGTAATGAGAGGATTCTCAGCTGAAGATATAAAGGCCCAGATACCTGACTTAAAGTCTATGGCGGACAAAATACTTGACATTGCACTCATTCAAAGAGAAATAACAAGAGCAGAAAAAGACACTCTTATACCGGAAATACTTGGAGTTACCTTCGAGGAGATTATAGAGGGTATAAAAGACAAGATCAGATACAATGAACTGGACTCGGATAATTTGATTTTATCTGAATATGATCCGGATTAGATCGGAAGAGCGTCGTGTAGGGAAAGAGTGTACGTCCTGGTGTAG
>CAMTOT010000032.1 GCA_947074165.1 uncultured Bacteroidales bacterium | reverse complement strand
GAGATAATGAGCGGTGACTGGAGTTCAGACGTGTGCTCTTCCGATCTTGTTTTTTCTATCTCGGTTTTATTTATGTATACAGCCTCTACAATATACCATTGGACGCCTCCCGGTAAAGCAAAAAAAATACTTCGTTACTTTGATCATATTAATATCTATGTGCTTATAGCCGCTTCTTACACGCCTATACTTATAGTCTCTGTGGGGGGAGTTCTCGGTTGGATAATGTTCGCAATAATGTGGATACTGGTTTTAGCAGGATCATTTTATAAAATATTCTTTTTAGGAAAGTACCCGCGCTTGTCCCTTTTTATTTATCTGATCATGGGTTGGGCTGTGGTTTTTATAGCAAAGCCTGTTTATGAATCAATGTCTGCATTAGCCTTGATATTTATTCTGTGCGAGGGTATAGCCTATACCACAGGCACTTATTTCTATGCCAATGATTCAAAATATCCTTACTTCCATGCCATTTGGCATGTTTTTGTCTTGGCGGGTACTATATTTCACGGTCTTGCCGTATGGGATGTTATATCCTTATAAAGGGTTAGAATTAACTCTTTCCACAATATAACTGCACAATTTGTCTATTTCAGACTCTCTGTTTTCATCCGCTTCATTGCTTTTCTGAATTATTGTCGGATCAAGTTTCTGCCAACCAATCTCTTCAGCAAAATAATCAAATCTTTTAGTCGCCGCAGGTGCCCATGAATAATTACTGAATGATGCGAAATCTTTATGTTGTATTTTTCGGTCTTTTATAGCGTCTATAAGTTTTTCAATATTAGGCATTAGCATAGCATTGTATACAGACGAACCAATTATTACAACATTATAATGGATGATAGATGATAAAATATATGATATATCTGAATGAGACGAATCAAATACTCTTATCTCTTTCACGCCCGATTGCGAAATTTTTAGTGCAATTGTGTCTGCGAGTTGTGCGGTATGACCATACATTGAACCGTAAACGATAGTAACACCACTGTCAGATATGTTACGGCTGTATTTGTCATAAGCTTCAAAAACCTCACCAACCAGCTCTTTCCATACCGGACCGTGAGTAGGACAAATCATATCGACTTCAGTATCACCAATTTTCTTGAATGCAGATTGTACCTGTGCCGCGTATTTGCTTATTATTGTAACGTAATATCTGCGCATCTCGCTTCTGTATTCAGCAACATCTGTTTCATAATCAATAATACCTCCGTTAAGCGCGCCGTAAGATCCAAACGCGTCACCTGAGAAGAGTGTCTTAGTATTCACCTCATAAGTAAACATCGTTTCCGGCCAGTGAAGCATAGGTGTAATAAAGAATCTGAATGTATATTTGCCCGTGTTCAGGGTTTGCTCTTCATCGATCATGAGTGTTTTCTCAGTGATGTTATAGAAGCTTTTCAGCAGGTCGAGAGTCTTTTTATTACCTACAATTTTCATTTCGGGATACTCTCGTCTCAGATCTTTTATCGCACCCGAGTGATCTGGTTCGATATGATTAATTATAAGGTAGTCGAGTTGTCTGCCTTTGAGAAGATGTTTTAGTTCCGCTATATAATGAGAGTAATAAGCTTCCCCCATAGACTCAATGAGAACTGTCTTTTCATCATCTATAAAATAAGAATTATATGATATACCTTTAGGAATAGGCCATATAGCTTCAAAAAGACTTGTTGTCCTGTCGTTCATTCCTAAATACCAGATTTTATCTTTTATCTCTTTATACATGATTATATCGTTTTAGTTATAATTATATTGGAATGTTTCTTTATGTAATTGATAATATTAAATATTACTTCCACCAACTATACCTGTATGGTAATATGTTTTTATCATTAAGTTTAAGAGATGCCTCATTGGCAAAATATGGGTTGCGCAGTAATTCTCGTCCTAAAAAGATCAGGTCTGATTTATTACTTCTCAGTATTTCTTCCGCCTGTTCCGCCTCTGTGATTAATCCTACTGCTCCTGTTATCATGCCGGTTTCTTTTTTTATCTGTTCTGAAAACTGAACCTGATAACCGGGTGCTACAGGTATATTTACATTCGGGATATTGCCTCCGGTGGAAACGTCAATAACATCGACTCCCATAGTTTTTAATATTTTTACAAGCCTTACTGACTGCTCGATATCCCATCCTTCGTCACTCCAGTTTGTCGCAGATATCCTTACCCATAATGAATGATTATAGTCAATCAAAGGTCTGACCCCCTCAATAATTCGGGTAAGTATTCTTATTCTGTTTTCAAACGAACCACCATATCTATCTGTACGGTGATTTGTGAGAGTAGATAAAAACTCATTTATAAGATAGCCGTGAGCCGCGTGTATCTCTATTATTTTATATCCGGCAGCCATAGCTCTTTCAGCTCCGGCAATGAAGGCCGTAATAATTTCATCAATCTCTTTTTCTGTAAGCTCATGGGGTACCACATCCTCCTCTCTGAATGGTATTGGAGAGGGTGCCACGGGAATCCAGGAATGTTCACAGTTTTGCATCTGTTTACCACCGTTATAAGGAGTCTCACAACTGGCTTTCCTGCCCGCGTGAGCAAGTTCAATACCGGGTACGGCTCCGTATTTCTCAATAATAGAAGTAATGTTTCGAAGCTTTTTTATAAACATGTCATCCCATATCCCCAGATCTCTATATGATATTCTTCCTTCCGGCGTTACAGCGGTTGCTTCCTGTATTATCGCGCCGCATCCCCCAATGGCGCGAGTGGCATAGTGCACGAAGTGCCAGTCATTCATCATGCCGTCATAAGCGGCATACTGACACATAGGGGACATTACTACGCGATTTTTTAGATTTACTCCGTTTATACTCAACGGACTCATTAGGTGTGACATAAATTGAATTTTTAATGATTCACAGTCGTTTAAATAATTAACAATAGATGTCGACAATTGTTTGAAAAAAATATCCGACTCAATAATAACTATTAAGCCGGATATCAAAACTTTACCAATATATTTAAACCTCAATGATTAATCAACTCTGAATGACACAGGTTGACCGCTCTTACTGTTTGGACTTATCCAAAGATGAAATTCGCCCTCCTCTACAGCATATTGCATATTTCTGTTCCAGAACGCAAGTTCGCTTACAGGGAGTTCAAAAGTCACTTCTTTACTTTCACCTGGTTTAAGAGACACTCTTTTGAATCCTTTAAGTTCTCTGACAGGTCTGTTTATTGATCCTACAAGATCTCTTGTATATAGTTGTACAACCTCATCCGCTTCATAATCGCCCGTATTTTTTATTGTACATACCGCAGTGATAATATCGTTTTTGCCAAAATTCACGCTATTTAATTTTACTCCCTCATATTCAAATGTTGTATAGCTCAAACCGTAACCAAAAGGATATAAAGGATCAAACCCCGAATCAAGATAGAAGCTTGTGCAGCCAAGAGAAGTCTGTCCTGCTTCCACAGGGATGTCGCACATCAAAGTTTCATTACGATTAGCAGGTCTTCCTGTCATATTATGATTGTAATAAACAGGTATCTGACCAACCGTTTTAGGGAATGTTACAGGCGTTTTTCCGCTTGGCACGGCTTTGCCGAATATCAGATCCGCAAGTGCAGGACCTCCCATTGTGCCGGGATGGAAAGAGTATAATACAGCGTCGCATTTATCAATCTCGTTACCAATTGTAAGCGGACGTCCTGCCATAACTACCATAACGACAGGTTTACCCGTTGCAGTCAGGGCAGATATAAGCTCACTTTGCGCACCTACAAAATCAAGATTTGACAGCGAATGAGCCTCACCTGAAAGTATCGCTTCCTCACCAACAAATACAATTGTCGCATCTGTTTGTTGAGCTGCTTTTACCGCTTTATTTATACCTGTTTTATCATTATCTCTTGAGTATGCCAGACCAGGTTCATATATAATTTTTATTTTATCGCCCAACATATCACCAATAGCCTCAAGCGGAGTTACAGTTTTTTCTTTCTCTCCGTCAAAAGACCATGTCCCCATCTGATCATGTTTAGCATGTGCCATAGGACCGGTTATAGTGACTGATTTTATTCTACCTTCATTAAGAGGTAATGTTCTGTTATTGTTTTTTAGAAGAATCGTAGCCTGAGTAGCTGCCTGTTTTGCAGCCTGTAGATGGTCAGGAGCATAAACTACATTGCTGTTTGGGTCCACGTATGGATTTTCAAAAAGCCCAAGACGATATTTAAGTCTTAAAATATTTCTTACCGAATTGTCTATATCTCTTTCCGATACTTTTTTCTCATTTACGAGTTCAGCAATATTCTCTATATATGACCGGCTTTCCATCTCCATATCAACACCGGCATTTACCGATTTCATAGCAGCACTTTTTCTGTTTTCAGCAAACCCGTGTGGAACCATCTCAGCTATTGATCCCCAATCGGAAACTACCACTCCGTCAAATCCCCACTCATTACGCAGTACGCTCCTTAATATAAACTCATTGGCAGAAGCCGGTATTCCGTCATTATCATTAAATGAAGTCATATAAGTAGCGGCGCCGGCGCTACACGCAGACTCAAATGGTTTAAGATATACATTGCGAAGCACATTTTCAGTCAGTCCGGTAGAGTTGTAGTCTCTTCCCCCCTCAGCCGCTCCGTAGCCTACAAAGTGTTTTACACAAGCGGCTATTGAAGTTGGAGAGCTTAAATCATCCCCCTGAAATCCTTTCACCATAGCATCTCCCATGACAGAGGTAAGATACTGATCCTCTCCGCAGCTTTCCGCTATGCGTCCCCATCTGGCATCTCTGCTTATGTCCACCATCGGAGCGAACGTCCAGCGTATACCGTCAGACGAAGCCTCAATAGCAGCTACCCTCGCGCCTTTTTCTACCAGCTCAGGATTAAAAGTTGCCGCCTGTCCAAGTGGGATAGGAAACATAGTACGATAACCGTGTATTACGTCGCGACTTATCAAGACTGGTATTCCAAGCCTTGACTCCTCTACGGCACATCTTTGCATCTCTATCAGTTCATTTATATTTGTAACATTAAGAACTGAACCCACCATACCTTTTTTTACATGACTGTAATTGCCATTCCAGTTCACCTGATTCATCTGTCCGATCTTCTCCTCAAGAGTCATTCTTTTGAGAAGTTCCTCTACAAATACAGTTTCCTTATCTTTAGTTATGTCAGCGCATCCCGATAAAAGCAGTACGCCGGCTGTAACAATTGCTGATTTTAATAATTTCATAATAGTAGTTTGATTAATTGTCTTTTCTCATCTTTTATTGATCTCTATTCTTTCTCTTGAAACACCCTTACATAATCTATTTCATAAGTAGTAGGCAGAGCCGACTCATCCACTCCTTGTGAGCCACCCCAATTACCACCCCAGGCAAGATTTAGTTTAAGATAAAAAGGCGTATAAAAAGGCCATGTATTTTTATTGCCTTTTCCGTCATTGTTAAAAGTGAATATACACTCTCCGTCAACATATGTTTTTATATAATCTTTAGTCCATTTAAGTGCATACACATGAAACTCTGATTCAGCAGAAGGCAATCTCTTTTCTCCTGTTTTCTCTGTATTGATAGAGTGATTGTACGACTTGCAGTGTATTGCCGACGATACATATTCCGGACGGTATCCTACCTGTTCCATAATATCAATCTCGCCGTCGTCAGGCCATGCGGTATAGTTTTTAGGCATCATCCAAAACGCGGGCCATGTACCTTTACCTCCTGGCAGCTTTAGCCTTGCCTCAAAATAACCGTATGTCCAGCTCTCTTTTGTATTTATTCTTATCGAATATACTGTTGATCCGATTTTTTTTGCTGTAATTTTAAATATCCCGTCTTCAATATTGGCAAGCTGCTCTCCATTTATAGAACATGATACATAATTCTGCAATTCGTTATTGCCCCAGCCGCCGCCGCCGGTTTCATAATACCATATATCAGTATCCGGGCGATTACCATCATTAAACTCATCATTCCATACAAGTTCATAACCTTCAGGAACTGTAATAGAAGGATCGGGAGGAGTTACATCCGGAGCTTTCTGGAATATATGTACTGTATCTCTGTAGCCTCCTGACAGAAAAATCAGCTTCCCTTCTCTTTCTGTTTTCCCCTTGTTTTCTTTTACTGTTATATTCACCTCCTCGTAATTATTTATACTAGACTTAGGTGTATAGGTTATCCACTCGTTGTCGCTGTAAACTTTCCATTCACGATTGGCTGTTACTTTTACTATTGAAGTACTGCCTGCGGCTTCTGACTCTATAGTAGACGGCGAGCAGTCAAGGCTTACCTCTACGACCGGTTCTGTTGTATCATTGCTTCCACATCCGGTTGTGGTCATACAAGCTGCCAGTATAAATAATATATTCATCTGTTTCATATTGCGTTTAGAGTTTTAAAGGGTGTATAAATAATAGAATATACACCCTTTAAGTTTTTAATTCATAGTAGTGTCTTTAAGGACAATGTTACTTAATGTCAATTCAGTATTCTCGGCGCAGCCGCCAAAGTCAAATACAAAATTCACTCTTTCCATATCTATTCCTGGCATATTAGTTCGGGAGACAACTATGTCTTCATACGCTTTTACCGCTACTTTTTCAATGAAATAGAATGTATCATCATCTCCATCAAGCGCAAGTTTTACAGTTACACCGTTGAAGTCTTTAGATGAATTTATTACTACACAGAAATCATAATTTGTAGAAGCGTTTGTCTTAATGTCTGTCTTAAAGTGCGCTTGTGCCTGCCATTGATTGTAAGTAGCGGAAGGTAAAGCAAAGCTGTAAGAATTTCCGTTTACTGTCATTTCAGGAGCAGCTATCTCAACCCATTCAGGAGCGTAATAGTAGTGATTAACGTAATTACAATTATTCCATAGATTGTTTTCAGAATCAGGGTCGTATATTACCGGTTCATCCTTGTCAATCTCAGTAACTTCTTTTACAAATTGCATCTGCCATACTATGTCACCGTTGTCATATAATATATGAAGATCAGATTCAGTTTGTGTGATGACCTTAAATTTCGGTGTTTCCCAAGCCGCATCATTAGGTACATATCCCACTATTGTATGTGCAGGAAATTCGATATAAGTATCTGCCCCCTCATAAACAAATTTCCATGTAGAATTCTGTATATCGGTTGGTACATTGAAATCTTCTCCATTAGTGTTGTATTCAGGATATATAGAGCAATCCTTATTTACAAAAAATGTACCTGTTTCACCTGGATTGAAAGAATATTCGCCATTTGCGCTGAAAGTAAGCGAATGGTTGTATATACCAAAATCTTCTTTCTCTCCGGCCTGTGCCTGCCACCATTCAGTGCCGTTTGTACCTGTCGGACCGCAGCTTAGATGACCCATATTATTTTTAGCCCAATACCATGTTCCAGCCAGTTTATCTTCCGGCGTTTCCTCTTTAGTCAGAGGCACAAGAACCATCTTCCACGCTATAGCTCCGTTGTCTGCTATAAGTTCTATTTTTGTATTGCTGAAGCTTACTATCTTAAATAGAGGTTCATTATAAATCTCATCATTAGGTATATAAGCCAGATATGATTTGGCCGGCAGTGACAGATATACATCAGCTCCCTTTACTACAAATCCGTAATCTGTTTCATATTCCTCCACGTTTGCCATGAAGTCTTCTCCGGATGTATTATACTCAGGGAAAATAGAACAATCTTTATTTACGAATACCGTACCGCCTTCTCCCGGATTGTATGTGTATTTCTCGTCTATTGAAAAGTTCATTATATCATCATACACACCAAAATCAGCTTTATCACCAGGCTGAGCGCTCCACCACTCAAGACCGTCCGAACCGCTGCTGCCGCATCCTAGATGTCCGGATTCATCTTTAGCAATCATCCAGCTTTTGTTTTCACCGCCGCTGAATATTGAATAATATCTGCTGAAATCAACCCTTGAATTGTTTAGAGTAAACTCATGTGTTACCGAACCGTCGCTTATCCCGTTAGCGTTAGATATTTTTACCTCAACTGTGTATGTACCCGCGCCGGCAAACACTTTTTTCAGACCGTTTACAGTAGAAAGTTCTTTTTCACTGAATATCCATACAGGATTGCATCCCGGATTTTTTAGATTAAATGTTACCTCGTTTTCTTCCTGATCAACGATTATTTCACAGTTAATATTCGCCGCAAGAGGAATTCCTCCTTCAGATGGATGTTTGAAATCATCTTCACAGGCTGTCATCATTAATGACAGTGCAATAAGAGAATATATATAATTGAATGTCGTTTTCATGATACGTTAGATTTAATAGTTATTCTGAACAAGTTTTCCATAAGACGCATTTATCTCATTTTGAGGTATAGGAAGCCATTTTTTGTTTTCCTTCCAACTGTTTGTGCGGTAGTTGTAACTGTCCGCTACAAGAGTTGTCGTTGCTTTACCCGTACGGATAAGGTCCCAATAACGTTTGCCTTCTCCTACAAACTCAAGTCTGCGCTCTTCTATAATATCATCAATAGATGATGCTCCTCCTTTTTTACCTGCTCTTTCTCTTACTTTCTTCAGATAACCGTCAGCGTCACCAGATCCGGCACCTCGTTTGATAAGCTCAGCCGCATTTAACAAAGTTTCTGCATATCGGTATATGCGAAGATTATTACTCCAGTTAAGATCGGCATCGGCAAGCTGACCTGAGTTATAACCCGAACGGGCCATATATTTATTTAGCCAAAAACCGGTGTCCTGATAGCGAGCGTTATATGATTTACCTTTTGTATCAAAAATTGTGCCCTCACGTCTTTTATCTCCGACTTCATACATTTCGTAAGCTTCTGTTCTGACAGGACAGAAGCCCCAGCCATTATCTCTGTCGTCTGTACCGTCAGCCCAACCGTTAGGACTAATCAGGCGGGGTAGTACAGTGCCTCCTGATACAAGAGGTCCGTTCCACGAACGTACGGCACCCTCACTTTTGAAGTTTATCTCCCATATTGACTCATTACACCATTCGCCTTTTTGGTCGAATATTTCGGCAAAGTCAGGATGAAGATCATACTCTCCGCTCTCAATAATCTCTTTCATATATCCGAGAGCCGTGCTGTATCGTGATTCGTCATTCTGATACATTACCACTTCTGCATAAAGCATATATGCCATCGCTTTAGTCACGCGGCCATATGTATCTGTTGTGGCTTTCATCGGAAGACCTCCGTTCTTTATCGCCTGGTCAAGGTCGTTGACAATACCCTGATATACATCGTCCGCTTTAGACTGCTCTGATATATAAGGGAACGCAAGATTTGTTGTGTAAAAAGGAATATTCCCCCATAACTTCCACAAATTAGTATAATAGAAAGCTCTCAATACCTTAGCTTCAGCTATAAACAGCTCTCTTTTTTCATCAGATATACCACTTACCCCTGGCATATACTGCATCACATCATTAGCTCTCTTTACACCTGAATAGTAGCATGTCCAGATACCGCTTATCACTTTTGTTGGTAATGCTTCATAATTAGACATCAAATGCCAGTTCTGATTATCAGTCGCGTTAGCTCCTCCTACCCAGATATCATCAGCCATTATGTCGCTTATGATATGTGACGGGTTGTATTCTCCCATACCCCAATCCGGCCATTGCAATGGGTCATAAGCAGATACCAAAGCCTCAAATATTCTTGATTCACTATTGTAATACTCTTCAATAGAGATCTGGTCTGGCGATTTTACAGTAAGAAAGTCATCCGTACATGCCGATAAAGAGATAGCGGCAGCAATCAGAATCATATATTTATTGTTTTTCATAAGAATTCAGTTTTGATGATTAGAAATTAAGATTAAGTCCGATTGTATACACTTTTGCCTGTGGATAAACTCCGCGGTCTACGCCCAATGACGTTCCTCCTGATGAGATCTCAGGATCAAAACCTTCATATTTAGTAAGAGTAAGAAGGTTTTCAGCAGCTACATAAACACGGAAATTCTCGATTAATACTTTCTTTGTCAGTCTCGATGGTACAGTATAACCTAACTGTATATTCTTTAGTCTCGCGTAAGAACCGTCTTTAACATACAGGTCTGAAGATACCCAGTTGTATTTGTCACCTATTACATATCTTGGTATTTTGTTTGACGTACCTTCTCCTGTCCATCTGTTAAGCATATAAGCCGGTAGATTCATACTTGCCACATCTGTACGTCTTGTCGCGTCATATATGTCATTACCAATCGTGCCCTGCCACATCATGCTGAAGTCGAAACCTTTCCATTCTACATTGAAGTTAAGACCGAAAGTCCAGTCCGGCATACCTTTGCCAATCATTGCCTGATCATCTTCATCAATCTTACCGTCTCCGTTCATATCAACGAATCTTACGTCGCCCGGTACCGCGTTGGGTTGTATCAGATTTACATTACCGTCTTTATCAGTATAAGTATAAGAATTAACTTCATTCATATTCTGAAACAGACCGGCTGTCTTATATCCGTAAAAATAAGGGAAAGGCAAACCGTTTTGAGCTCTTGTAATTGTTCCCGTGCCATGTGCAGAGTCATAATTTGCATATCCTGTGTCATTACCATAATCAATAAGAGTATTTTTAAGATAAGACGCATTACCAGCTATTCTGAAGTTAAAATCACTCACGCGGAATCTGTATGACAATTCAAGTTCTACACCTTTATTCTCCATTTTACCTACGTTACCCCATGGTTTAGCCTCTCCTACATAGTTAGGAATAGGCATCTCAATAAGCATACCGTTAGTTTTCTTTATATAGTAATCGGCTGTAAAAGTAAGAGCGTTATTAAGCAATCCGAAGTCAATGGCTATATCAGTCTGTTCACTTTCTTCCCATTTAATAGAAGAATTGGCAAGAGATGATGGTTTTGTACCGTTTATAATATTTGAGTCTTTACCAAACTGATAGTTATTACCTGTCTGGCTAAGTGCCATGTATTTAAAATCACCTATTGACTGGTTGCCGTTTACACCCCACGAACCACGTACTTTCATAGTGGTAAGCCACTCCGGACGCTGCGACATAAACTCCTCATTTGTAACATTCCAACCAAGAGAGAATGACGGGAATGAACCCCACTTATTGTTAGCGCCGAATTTTGATGAACCGTCACGTCTGTAAGTTGCCTGAGCCATGTATTTCTCTTTGTAATTATAACTTACACGACCAAAATACGATGCGAGTGTCTGCGGTCTATGTACATATCCCCATCCGTTTATATCCCCGTTTTCACGTAGTCCTGATGTAAATCCAAGATTTGCTTTGCCGGGATCCTCTTCAATCAGATCATAATTAAAAGCTCCTACAGTTTGCCCTGATGTTTCTTTTGCCGATTGACCCAATACGATACCGAATGAGTGATCGCCTATAGTTTTATCATATGACAAGAAATTTTCCCATTGCCATACAAGGGCGTAACTCATTTCGCTTTGAGCTGATGAACGTACAGCTTTATTATTGGCAGTCAGATAATACTTTTTAGTCCATCCGTCATTTCCGTAAAAAGCAAGATCTGTACCAAACTGAGAGCGGAATTTCAGATTGTCCCATATATTTAGTTCAGCGAAGAAATTAGATACAAGTTTATGACTCCATCCCTTTGTACCAGGCAATGATAATTGAGCAAGAGGATTCGTTATCTCATTATAATCTGAACCGGCAATTTTATATAATCTTCCGTCTGGAGAATATACCGGTGTAAAATCTTTATTAGAAGCATACTGTGCAAGTTCGGCAGCCTCATCTTCTGCGTAAACAGGTAGGATAGGAGAGAGTGCCAACGCAGAACCAAGCACGGACCCGAACTCAGAGTTTGTTTCTATTCCTTTAGATTCAACTTTAGAATAAGCGGCGTTCACACCAATCTTAGCCTTGTTAAGCCAGTTTCTTGTTTTATTATCAAGCAGATTGTATGTAGCGTTTGTACGAAGAGTAAGACGTTCATAGTTTGATCTGTCATAATCACCCCCTACGATACCTTCTTGCTGGAAGTAACCAAGAGATAAAAAGAATGTTGTCTTATCTCCGGCTCCGCTTATGCTTAACTGATGACTCTGCATCGGAGCGTCATAATTGAAAGTTTCTTTTTGCCAGTTTGTACCTGTTCCGTAAGAGTATGGATCATTGTATTTCTGTGCCATTCCGGCATTCATGTAGCCCTCATTAATAAGCAGCGCGTATTCTGTAGCGTTAAGAACTTTACGTTCTTTCCACGGGTTCTGGATACCGTAAGAAAAGTCATAATTAACTTTGGTCTTTCCCACTGTTCCGCTTTTCGTAGTGACAAGTATCACACCGTTTGCGGCTCTTGAACCATATATAGCACCTGAAGCAGCGTCTTTTAATACCTCTATGCTTGCTATATCCGATGGGTTTAAGAAGTCAATACCTCCCTCAATCGGCATGCCGTCTACAATATAAAGAGGATTTGAATCATTGATAGTACCTATACCGCGCACTCTCACGCTTGATTCAGCTCCGGGCTGTCCTGATGTTGATGTAACCGTTACACCCGCAGCAAGACCTTTTAGCGCGTTATCAACTCTGATTGGCGCGGTTTTCATAAGATCTTCTTCAGTAACTCTTGCTATAGCCGCGGTCACTACACTTTTTTTCTGCACTCCATACCCGATCACGACTACATCATCAAGTACCTCTGTATCTTCCTCAAGTATAACCTTAACAGACGGTTTAGCAGCAACTGTTCTTTCTTTATATCCTACATAAGATATTTTAATTTTCGCGTCGGTACCGACAGAAAGCATAAAGTTACCATCAAAGTCTGTTATAGTACCGTTCGTAGTTCCAATCTCGATGACACTTGCGCCTATTACCGGCTCTCCTGATGTGTCATTTACACTTCCTTTAATTGTGATTGATTGTGCCATAATTGTAGTTACGGAAAGTAACCCGACACAAATTATTACCAGTCTAAAATTGACTAACTGGTAAAGATTCATTTTGTTTTTCATAAATGAATAATTTAAATTTAAGGTTGATGATATAAAAATCTCTTGGACAAATTTATAATAGATAGCTAATAGTAAAATATACAGGTAAAAGATATCGGTAAATTGGTGTATTGTCTAAGGTGTTTATATTTAATTGTTTATGCTTGTGTTGTAAGGTGTATCGGTAAGCATTTGTGATATTGGCGGGAGTTGTGAATATAGAAATTACATGATATTATGAGAATTCTATATTGATTTTTCCCAGTTTACGCACTATAGTCGCAAACTCATCTTTAGGTACCTTTGCCTTGTTTCTTACCCTTAGTCTGTTATTGTAAACAGTTTGTGGTGAAACATGCAGAAACTCCGCGATTTTTGTACTGTCATTTATGCCAAGTCTTACAAGCGCATAGATTCTGAGCTCAGTGTTTAATTCATTGTTTTTTACAGTTATTCTGTCTTCCGGATTCAATAATTTATTGAATTCATCTACAAAATCAGGGTAAAGATGAAGAAATACAAGATCGAAATTCTGATAAAACTCCTTCATTTCCTGATTGAGCATAGTTGAAGAACCTGTAAACTTCTCCAGGTCACCAATTTGCCCGGAACGAATCTTACGGTTTATCATCTTTCTGTTTTCTTCCATCTTGCTCAGGTAGCTCGAGCATATATTAAATACATATCCTATATACTCTTCTTTTACGGTATTTGCCTCGAGCATATCAATATTAAGCTGCTTTAGCTGCTCATTGGCAAGGCTTATCTCATTTTGGGCCTTTGTAAGCTGATCTATATTACAGTTAAGAAGCTCATTGCTTTTGTAAAGCGCATTTTTTGATTTACGTTGGCGGATAAACTGTATAGCTATTATTATTATTGCTATACATGCGAAAGCTGTGATAATTAATAATCCGGTCAAGCTTCGTTCAAGCTTCTTTTCTCTTAGTGTATTTCTTTCAATATTGCTGCTATAGACTGCGTCCATGATATTTGCTATATCCATCGCTCTTGTCCTTGCTTTATAGATCTGTGCATTTTTAAGACAAAGACTTATGTATTTATACGCGCGGTCTATATCGCCTCTGGAAAATAAATAACGAGATATTTCCTGCAGCGATGCTATCTCTCTATTGGCGCATTTTATATCAGCCATAGCTGAAAAAGCCAATGCATTGATCATTCCCTCATCATCATTTTCCTCTGCGTATAGATGAGACAGAGCATACAAGAGCATCGCTTCATAGCGGTTATTAAACTCTTTGGTTTCAAGCTTTAGTTCGATAAACTTCCGGAATATAGGTAAACTATCGGTTTGTCTGTACTTCCATGCCATATTCCACAGATAATCCTCATCTGTAGTTAATATACACGAATGTAGGCTGTCAATATAATTTAACTGCCTTAACTGATAATAGCTCGCTTCACTGCTGCTGTTATTATCATTATTACTAACCGCGTATTGATTAAGATGACTATACAGATAGCTCATCTGATTGAAGTAGCTCTTTTTTAATGAAAGGGGCAACTCTCGGGTATTGATATTGTTTATCGTATTTAATGACTCTACAAGCAGCCCGGTAGCTGAAAGAATGTACGAACGCTCGATTCGATTGTTTATAATCTCAAGCTCGTAATTATTTATTTGCGCCAGTTTATCTAATCTGTTAAGCCATATTATAGCCGAGTCACTGTCGAAAGTTTTGTATTCCTGATAAATATTTTTTGATTTCCAATATATCTCCTCTGTAGGCAATTCTGACTGATAATATTTAAATCCGGAGACATCATTGGGTATTCCTTCGAAA